>CAZWTU010000015.1:0-31172 GCA_964637035.1 uncultured Tissierellaceae bacterium | reverse complement strand
ATAGATGTCCCCCTAAAGTTATTTTTCTATATTATAACATATTGTTTAGTAATTACCTTACAATGTGATATAATTTAATTTATTATCAATTAAAGAGGTGAAAACGATGAATAAGAAAAATCTAGTTTTAATCTTAATATTATTTATTTTATTTACTGGTATATTGCCAGGCATAGAGGCCTTAGGAGAAGAGGCTTCTAGCTTAGAAATAGAAGAAAAGTTAAATTCCATATCTAAAGAGGAAAAAGAAATATTAGAGGCATTATTTTCCCAGGTGCAAGAAATAGAAGAACTTGAAAGAGAGAATGGTAGGTTGAATTTAGAGATAGAGGCTATGAAAGATGATATTCAAGCCTTAGAAAAAAAGATTTTGAATGCAGAAGAAGGTTATGAAAAGAATTTAACAGCTTTAGAGGCAATATTAAAGAGTTATCAACGTATGGGTGCTGGTTCCTATTTGGAAATATTGGTAGAATCAGAAGGTTTGCAAGATTTTTTAAGAAGGATAAATATACTTAGGGATCTTAGCAGAAATTCCAAGGAACTTTTAGACAATATAGAAAGAGATAAAATGAATTTAGAGGAAGAAAAGAAAAAATTAGATGATAAATTAAATGCATTAGAAGAAAAGCAGGACTCACTGATAAAAGCCATAGAGAATTTACACAAGTTAATAAGGGAAAAGGAAGAATATCTGGATTCTTTAGCTGAAGATAGGGATATATTTGAGGAAAGATTAGAATATGTATCTCTTATAATGAAGGAATTAAGAAATATAATAGGGGAGTTTACAGTGGAATTTGAAAAGGTTGTTAAGGAAGGTAGTTTTCCTAGAAGTGCAGTAAAGGAGACCCTTACATTAAAAGGAATTAAAGGGACGATAGAAGAAAAGACCTTTAATGATATAATTGGAGACCAAGAAAACCTTCCACCTATGGAATTTAAATTTAAGGAAGGTATTATAGAAATGAATGTACCTGAGAAACACTTATATTTATCTGGAAACTTCCATATAGAAGACGATAGGGTATTGACTTTCCAACCACAAGAGGGAACCTTCCTTGATATGCCTTTAGAAAAAGGAACAATAGAGGACTTGTTTGAAGAGGGGAATTTTGTATTGGATTTAGAGCCGTTAATAGGAAAGGCTATTGTAAAATTAGTGGAAATTAAAAAAGGTTATTTAGAAATCCTTGTGGGAATAAAATTATTTTAGGTGGGGTGGTAAAATGATAGAAGCTAATAACTTAACTTTAATATATGAAAATGGAACTGTAGCTTTAAAAGATGTAAATGTAAAAATTGATTCTGGAGATATAGTATATATTACTGGACCTAGTGGTTCAGGGAAAACTAGTCTTTTAAAATTATTTATGGGAATGGAATATCCTACAATTGGTGAAGTCAATGTATTAGGTACTAATATAAAAAAAGGGGAAAGTAAAAAAATTAGGAAACTTAGAACCAAAATAGGCCCAGTTTTTCAAGAGTTTAAACTCATAAGAGGGCGAACTTCTTTAGAAAACGTAATGATGGGCATGAGGTTTTTAGGTATGTCAAATAAAATGATAAAAGAAGAAGCAGAAAAGACTTTGATCCAGGTAGGTTTAAAAAATAAAACACTAAGCCTAGTAGAAAATCTATCTTGGGGTGAAACCCAAAGAGTTGCCATAGCCAGGGCTGTAGCTAGGAAACCAGCCATTATACTAGCCGATGAGCCTACAGGAAATTTAGATGTGGATAATGCACTTAATATATTGAGTTTATTAACATCTGTTAAAAGTAAAGACACAGCTGTAGTCATAACTACCCATGCTACACATTTATTAGACCATGTAGAGGTAGGAAAACTTATAGAAGTTGATAATGGAAATGTTATTGTTAGGATTAGGGGTGAAGCTTGATGAAAACTATTGTATATAATATAGGGTATTTTTTAAAAGAAGCTAAAACTATATTTAAAGTAGACAAGACTTCAAATATATTTTCCATATTTAGTATCGGATTAACTTTATTTATACTTTCTTTGATTTTTTCAGGATGGTGGATAAGTAATGATATTATAGAAGTTATACAAGGTGAAGCAGAAATAAATGTGTATTATGATGAAGACTTGGAGGATATGGAAGTTGAAAACCTTATTCAATCAATAGGTGGTACAAGAGGAGTAAAGAGTGCTTCTTTAGTAGATGAGATAGAATCTTACGATAGGATGGTAGATGTTTTGGGAAATGAAGCTGAAATATTAAACCTATTTGAAGACAATCCATTCACTGCTTTTATAGAAGTAAAAGTAGATATAGAACAAATAGATTATATATTAAATAAAGTAGAAGATATAATTGGGGTTGATCATGTAAGGGGAAATAGGGAAATAATAGATAAATTAAAGAGTATAATAAACATATTAACCATATTAGGACTACTAGTAATTACAGCTGTAGCCATATCTACTATATTTGTTATATCTCATATAATAAGACAGGGCATATATAATAATAGGGATCAGATTAGTACTTTGAAATTATTGGGTGCACCTGAGAGCTTTATAGGCATACCTTTTTTCTTGGAAGGATTATTTTTGACTATTGGAGGAGGAATTTTATCCTCTTTATTAATAGGCTTGTTACTTTATTTCGGGTATGGGAAAATAGGAAGTTCATTATTATTTGTACCCCTACCTTCCGTAAGTGATTTAGTACCGAGGATAGTTATAGGACTAATATCTGTAAGTGCCTTACTAGGAATTTTAGGAAGTTTATTTGGATTAAAAGCTTCTAAATCTAATTAATAATATAAAAACCTTTAGAAATAATAATATTATGGGTATAGATATCTTATAAATATATAGGAGAGATAAATATGAAAAGGGTAATATCTATAATATTAATAGGATTGGGTCTAATATTAATTATTACGCCAAACATTAGAAATGTGCTGGTAAAAAGTAAAACAAAGGAAATAAATAAAATGATAGATGCTATTTCCTATGACGATATATTGGAAAATCAAGAATTGGATGTAGAATTTAACTATGAAGCTGTAGAAGACGTAGGTGTTGCATCAGTTTTGTTTTCAAGTATAGGCTTCGATAATAAAAATTTAATAGGCCAGTTAACAATACCAGACTTAGACATAGAGCTGCCTCTATTAAAGGGATTAACAAATTCTAATCTTTCAGTAGGAGCAGCAACTATGAAAGATGATCAGGTTATGGGGGAGAGAAATTATTCAGTATCAGGACATAACATGAAAAATAAAGATATTTTATTTGGTAGGCTAATGGATATTGAAGTAGGGACTACTGTGTATATTACAGATAAAAATGAAATATTTGAATATGATATATATGATACAGTGGTAGTTCCAGATACTGCAATGTACATGATAGAAGACTTGGAGGCGGAAAAGAAAGGAAAGCCTATTATATCACTTATGACTTGCTATTATTCATCAAAAACGGGAAAAAGATTTTTTGCATTAGGCGAATTAACAGATAAATATCCTATGGAAGATAATGACATAAAATTAAAATAAATTGTTAGAAAAAAGGCTTTCATTCTCGATCTTTAGGATCAGGAATGAAAGCTTTATTAAAACTAAATTATCCTTATTTTTTTCTAAATAAATCTAAAAACCTTTGGATAAAGCTTTTCTTTTCCTTAGTTTCTTCTATATTATAATCTAAATCAGATGTTGAATCTGAATTTTTAATAGAAGGAGTTTGCATTACAAATTGAACATTTGAATTTTTGTTATTTTTATTATCTACAAAAGAAGTATATGGATCTTTGCCATCATCTTCTCCCAAAGTTGAAAAGTCGTCTAAGGAGTCTTTAATCTTTTCAAAACCCTCATTTTTTAAGTCAAGCAAACCATCACTTAAATCTCTTTGTCCATCTGCTAATTCCTGGACTTGACTTGGCATAGATTTAGTTTCATTATATATTTTTTCCATTCCTCCACCTAATTCATCGATTCCAGCAAATAATGGATCTAATCCATTTACCAATTCAGTATGGCCTCCAACCATAGTTTCCAGTTCCTTAGGAAATGTTTGTAGCCCTTGGTTCATTTCATTAAAGCCACCTGCAATATTACTAAGGCCCTTGCTAAATTCACCATATCCAGCTGCAAGTTTACTTGTATTTGAGGCTAGAGAAATGGCTCCTACTGATATTTCACTTGCCCCTTCATTTAGGGAAGCAATAGCTTGTGCTTCTCCTAAAACACCTTGCACTAAGGCTTGAACCTGAGGGTCTGGATTACTAGCTAGGGAGTTTGCTAATTGTACCAATCCTTGGTGACCTTGATCCAGTTGAGATAATCCTTCACCTAGTTCTTGTACTCCTTGACTTAGTCCACCAACACCTTGGCTTATACCTTCTAGTCCAGTATTTATATTTTTACTTTCTTTATCTAAAGAAGATAGGCCTGTATTCATTTCCCCAATTCCAGTGATTAAACCGACTACATGGTCTTTAAATTGGACTAATCCTCCATTGATTTCCTTAAAACCATTGATTATGGTATTGGAATTATCAGTTATTTCCTTCGAACCAGTAAATAATTCGTATAGGCCCTTAGTTAATGCTTTTATACCATTTACAAGAAGGTTTGTTCCCTTATTTAACTCTACAGAACCTTTATGGATTTCTCCTGTAGCATCTGACATTTCATCTATACCATCAACTAGCTGTTTTATACCACTATCTAAATTATCAGGTATGTCTATGTCACCAGCAGTCCCAGCAATTATTATGGAATCTAATTCAATGTTTTCTCCATAGGCCTCAAGTGTATATTCCCCATCTCCTATGGGAAGGTGATTATATACAACAGTCATTGTTTTACCAACAACAGAAGCAACACCACCATTAACATTTATATTAGAAAATATATCTAAATCAAGGGGTATTTGGATTTGTGTAGTTAAATCTGGTGAGTCCTTTACTGAGATAAGTATTTTAAAATCACCAGTTTTACCAGCAATATCATTTCCCTTTATCTCTTTCCCATCTAAGTAATATTTAATACTTAAATCCATAGGCAATTCTTTATCAATTTTGCCTTCGTAATAAATATCATTTGTTTTTAAGAAGGATGTAGGCCATTTTATTTTATTTCCTTCAATAATAGGCTCTACACCATTTACTAAGATTTCAAAACTATCATATTTCCCATAATCAGTAAAAAACTCATCACCATTTTCACCAGAAATATGATTTACAACCACTATATTTCCTTTGCTTCCATCATAATTTAAATTTACATATACTGTTTCATTTTTAATTATTTCAGCAAAGCTAACTATTGATGATGAAACAAGTATCAAGATTACTAAAAATAGACTTAAAAATTTTTTCATATTTATAACCTCCCTTTATTTTCAGGCTTTGGCCAATTTAATGTAGTTGAAGCAATAAGCTTATCAAATATTATAAGAATTGAAGGCAATACTCCTAATACTAGGACTAATGAAATCATGGCACCCCTACCTATTAGCATTGTAAGCTCTGCTGTATTTTTAATACTTGTGATTAGGGATATACTTAAGGTCCCAGTAAAAAGTATTAAAGCAGATGTAAGTATAGAAGGTCCAGTATCTATAATTGTCCTAATAGCAGCATCCTTTTTATTCATATTATATAGATTTTCTTTAAATCTTGAAGTATATAGGATTGCATAATCCACAGTAGCTCCAAGTTGTATAGCACCTATTATAATAAAAGCTATAAAGTTTAATTGATTTCCAAGTAGATATGGGATTGATAAGTTAATCCATATTCCTAACTCTATAATAAATACTAGTATCAATGGAATAGTTATAGATTGAAAAACTATCAATAATATTATACTAATAACAGTTACAGAAATAATAGTAACCTTTGTAAAGTCATTGGAAGTAACTTTTTCAAGGTCTGAATAAATTGGAGCCTCTCCTGTAATATAATACTCACCATATTCAGAGGAAACCACGGCTTTAATGTTATCTAAAGTTTCCTTTGTAGAATCACCTTCCATTGGTCTGTTTAATATTAAATTTATCATAGAATAGTCTTCCGTAATAAAATTATCTTTTACCTCATCAGGTAGAAATGATTCAGGCATACTTATATCTACCATGGAATATAGGCCAGCTAAGCTATTAACACCATCTAGAGCTTTTAATTCTTTTAATAAATTAGCTTCTTTTAGCTTTTCCCCCTTAGGAATAATTAAAGCTAATTGATTTTTATTTTGAAATATATCATCTATTTTTTTATTAGCTATAATACTATCTGCTGATTCAGGTAAAACTTCTTCATTAGAATAATAATAATCCACATTATTCTGTGCCAAGAAGACTGGGATAGTAATTATTATAACTACAGCCAATAATATATATCTTCTTTTAATAATAAAGGGTGCAGTTTTTTTAAAATTAGGGAAAATAACTTTGTGTTTATATTTTTCAATTTGATTGTCAAAAATAAGTATCAAAACTGGTAACAAAGTAATAACAGTAACTAAAGAAAAAAGAACTCCTTTTGCAAAAACTAGACCCATATCTTTACCTATACCATATTTCATCCATACTAGGGCTAAAAATCCCCCTGCAGTTGTTAAGGCTGAGGCAAGTATAGAAATAAAAGTTTCCTTGATTGCCTTTATCATGGCTTCTTCTTTAGTAGAATAATTTAATTTCTCGTCCATAAATCTGTGGAGAAGAAATATGGAATAGTCCATAGATACGGCAAGTTGAAGAATTGCAACAATTGAGTGAGTCATATATGACACATCCTTAAATAGAGAGTTTGTTCCCATATTTAAAAGAATAGCTACCCCAATTGTAATGAAAAATAAAATAGGCTCTATAAAAGATTCTAGTGATATAAATAAAATTATAGATATAATAACAAAAGCTATTATAGAATAAAGAGTTAATTCTTTATCTATTATCTTTCTCATATCATGGGAAACTGCTGCTTGACCTCCTAGATAAGCTTTGTCTCCTACTATAGATTTAATCTCTTCTACTGCATTAACAGTAGCATCAGAATCTTCTTCTCCATGGAAAAAGGTTTGTATTAGATTAAAGTCATCTTTTATAAATTGATTTTTAGTAGCATCATCCATAAAATCTGAAGGTTGTAAAATATCCTCAACTGTACCTAGCCAAACTACATCTTTGACGCCCTTTACCTTTTCAATATCATTTACATATTCAGAAATCTTATTTAAATCCTTGCTTTCAATTATTATGTTTCCTGTACCCATAATACCAAAATCATTTTCTAAGATGTCTTTACCTTTTATAGAGTTTAATTCATCTGGTAAATAAGAACTTAATCCATAATTTATATTTACAAGAAAAGTACCTATAATAGAAAAGACAATTAAAATGGCATAAAAAATCAAAATAGATTTTTTATGTTTAACAATAAAACTAGATAAACTTTCCAAAAAATCACTCCTTACATTATTATAATAGCCTTAACTATTGTTTGCAGCCCCTGTTATTATCTTTTTTATAGCTTTCATCACTCATTATATCAGCTGCTAAATCAATTATACGTATAAGCTCAAGTGTATCCTTTGCACCAATTCCATCTATAAATGCATCGAAATTTTTTAACACATCTTTTTCTTTATTTAATATAAGCTTTTCCCCCTTTGTTGTGGCCTTGATTTTAAGCCTTCTTCTATCGTCTTTGTCAGGTTTAGTAATCACAAGATTTTTCTTTTTAAGTGCTGAGATAGTAGTAGTAATTCTTGGTCTAGATATATTAATTTTTTTACTCAATTCAGATGGACCAAATTCTTTATCCTTATTTGAAACCAAAAACTTTAATAGATAAAGCTCTCCTTGGAGAAACTCAGTCATATGAGTAAATGCTTCCATATAATATATTTTCTCTAAACTCTCTACTAATCTGAATTTTAATTCATTATTATCCATAGCAGCCTCCAGTGTAAATGATATTAATCGTTAACAGTATTAATAGTTAACAGCATTAACTATTAATACTGCTAAGTATATATCTTTTATTATGATTTTGCAAGATTATTTATGATAAAAGTTAATTGATAAAGTTTTTTACTCTTGCTAATACTACAAGTAAATGATATTATATCTCTAGAGATGTATTATGGGGGTATGGCGAAGTTGGGATCGCGCTTGGCTGGCAGCCAGGAGATCAGGGGTTCGAGTCCCCTTACCTCCACCAAATATGAATAAATAACAATTAAATAATAATTAAGACATAGGAGAACTTATAAGGTTCTCCCTTTTCATATATAAATAGGGAGTGATATCTTGGAACTTTTTAAAATACAAAAATCTACAATGGAGGTAGCAGAAGCCATTGGATCAGTATTAGATGTAGATGTAACCATAGTTGATAAAAATATGTATAGAGTAGCAGCCACAGGTAGATATAAAGATGAAATAGGGAGAAGACTGCCAAAAAATTGCTCTTTTGAAATGATAGCCAAAAAAATGACTCCAGAATTTATAGATAATCCTAATATTAGTCAAAAATGTATGGAATGTAGCCTAAAAGGGACTTGCAAGGAAATGGCCACAATAGGATATCCAATTATACACGAAGATGTACTTATAGGGGTTATAGGAGTAATAGCCTTTACAGAAGAGCAAAAAAATAATATACACAAAAATTATGAATCCCTTGTTTTATTTTTAGATAAATTAAGTTATTTATTAGTAAGAAATTTAAACTATATAGGAAATATTTCTAAACTGACTATACAGGATAAAATGACCAATATGATAATAAATGAAATAGATAATGGTATTATATTAATAAATAATAGTGGAAAAATTGGAATGATAAATTCAAAAATAGAAGTTTATTTTGAAAAAGGAAAAGAGGATTTATTAGAAAAATCCATAAAGAATATAATCCCAGACATAGATTTGGATTTGCAAAATGCGTATTTTGTAGAGAAAAAGATAAAAATAAATGACAATACAAAAAGTTTTATGATAAAAAATACTCCTGTTCGAGTAAAGGGAGAAAAGGTAAGCAATATAATAGAGTTAAATAAGACTTCAAATATGGTTAGGGATGCCTATAGGTTAATAGAGGGTAAAAATAATATTACATTTGACCATATAATAGGAAATAGTCCAAAGATAATGGCAGTAAAAGAATTATCAAATAGCGTAGCTGGAAGTGACTCTACAGTACTTATTAGGGGAGAAAGTGGAACAGGTAAGGAATTATTTGCTAGGGCAATTCATAATAACAGTGGTAAAAGTAATTCTCCTTTTATAGCTATCAACTGTGCATCTTTACCAGATAATCTCTTGGAAAGCGAATTGTTTGGGTATGATGGTGGTGCTTTTACAGGAGCCAAAAAGGAAGGACAAATTGGAAAGTTTGAGTTAGCTAATGGGGGGACCTTGTTTTTAGACGAAATAGGTGACCTACCATTACATTTGCAACCTAAGATACTAAGAGCTTTGCAAGAAAAGTCTTTTAGAAGGGTAGGGGGAAAGGAAGTAATTTCTTTAGATTTTAGATTAATAGCAGCAACTAATAGGGATTTAGAAACTATGATAGCTAATAATAAGTTTAGGGAGGATCTATACTATAGACTTAATGTAATTCCTGTATATATTCCTCTTTTAAAAGAAAGAATTGAGGATATGGAACCACTGAAGCAACACTTTTTAAACATCTATTGCAATAAATTAAGGGTGCCAATAAAACATTTTTCACCAAAAGCAGAAGAAGCTTTGAAAAATTATAATTGGCCAGGTAATATAAGAGAATTGGAAAATGCAATAGAATATTTAGTAAATATAGTGAAGAAGGAAGAAATAGAATATGATGATTTGCCAAACAACATAAAAGAATATTCATTTAAAAATCACAATCTCCAAGAAGGGGCATCCTTAAAGGACCAAGTTGAAGCATACGAAAAACAAATATTAATAAGTTTTATAAATAAGCATGGTAACACAAAGAAGGCTAAAGATGAAATATGTAAAACTTTAAAAATTGACATTTCTACCCTATATAGAAAGCTAAATAAATATGATTTGCAATAATGCGAATCTATTATCAGTTATGCGAAAAGCTTAGAGGGCCTTGAATAGCCTATATAATGAAAATAAAAATTAAGGTCAAAAAATATTGGCAGCAATGCGAATATATAATCAAACTATTTTAAATCAAAACAAGGGAAGGTATTGGATTATAGACAATACCTTCCCTTGTTTTTCTCTTGGCACAAGTATTGCATTGAAATAGGTGTTAGAAGAGAAATAATATTTTAGGAGTGTTAAATCGTGAATAAAGATATAATAGGAAAGTTAGTAAACTTAGTAAGGAAAGAGACTATACCTGCTATTGGATGTACGGAACCTGTTGCTGTAGCTTATGCAGCATCAGCTGCAAGCAAGTTCTTAGGGGAAGAAATGGAAAGTTTAAATATAAGGGTAAGTAAAAACATTTATAAAAATGGTAAGTTTGCTGGTATTCCTAATACTGGAGAAAGTGGACTAGATTTAGCCGGGGCCCTTGGTGGTTTAACTGGGGACTTTAATGCTGGACTAATGATTTTACAAAGTGTAAATAAGGAAGATATTGATACAGCACACAAATTTATAGAAGGAAATAAAGTAAGTATTGAATTTTTAGATGAATCACCAGATGTATATGTGGAAGTTTTTGCAAAAGGCAAGAATAACAAGGTAGAAGTTGTTTTAATTAACAATCATGACTATGTAGATGAAGTTAAGCTTAATGATAAGGTGGTTTATAAAGGAAGATCAGATAGGACTACCACTAGCCTAAGTTTTTTAGACAAACTAACAATTAAGGATTTAAGAGAAATAACGGAGATTATTCCTATTGAAGAACTAGGGTTTATAGAGGAAGGCATAAAACTAAATATGGATGCGGCAGAAAAAGGATTAGGAGAGGGAATAGGCCTAGGCCTTGGACTTGGATTTAAAAACTTAGAAAAGCAGGGAAAAATTACAATGGATGGGCCTACTAGAGCTAGAATATTAACTGCAGCAGCTGCAGATATGAGAATGGGTGGGGCTGTTTGCCCTATTATGACTAGTGGGGGTAGTGGTAATCAGGGAATAGGTGTCATTTTACCTATAACAGTAATTGGTGAAGAACATAATTTAGATAGGGATAGAATACTTAGGGCAGTATTTTTTGGCCATGCAGTGAATAAGTATGTAAAGGTATTTACTGGAAAACTTTCATATATGTGTGGCTGTGCTATAGGAGCTGGAGTTGGGGCTAGTGCTGGTATTGCTTGGTTATTGGGTGGTAATGATGAAGAAATCAGTGGTGCTTGTAACAACTTATTTGGCAACCTAACAGGCATGGTCTGTGATGGTGCAAAGGAAAGCTGTTCATTGAAGCTATCTACGTCAGCAGCGGAAGCTGTTTTAGCTGCTTACTTGGCTAAGGAAAATGTTATACTTAAAGCTAAGGTAGGAATAGTAGGGTCCACTGTTGAAGATACTATAAGGAATGTAGGTATATTATGTAAAGCTGATGACGATATAGATTCTACCATATTGAAGATAATGAGTTAAAAAAAGGAAAGGCTAGCCTTTCCTTTTTTTTACCCTTCTATTATAGAGACAACTAATTCTGTACTTTTTACTAAATCTTCTACACTTATATATTCATCTACACTATGTGCATTGCTCATTCCAATGGCAAGAGTTACTGCATTTATTCCTTTACCATTGTGGATATTAGTATCAGAGCCTCCTCCAGTAGAGGTAGGAACATATTTTAAACCTATCTTCTCTATTGCATTTTTGATTAGAGCCAGTATAGGTTGATTTTCTTCTAAGGCAAAAGCAGGATAAGCATTTTCTACCTCTATATCCACCTTACCATCAAAATCCTTAGCGGACTTTGACAAGGTATATACCATGTGTTTTACCTGTTTCTTTAGTTTATCATCACTTAAACTTCTAGCTTCCAACATTACTTCTGTATAGTCGGCTACAATATTGGTTGCAGCTCCACCTTTTATAGTACCTACATTGGCAGTGGTTTCTTCATCAATTCTAAGAAGATCCATTTCATTAATAGCTCTTGAAGCCATTTGTATTGCACTGATGCCCTTTTCAGGATCAAGTCCTGCATGGGCAGCCTTACCGTGGAATTTAGCAGAGATTTGAGATTGGGCTGGTCCCTTAACGATTACCTCACCTAAAGTCCCACCACTGTCCAATATATATGCATTTTTAGATTTAATTTTTGAATAATCTAGGTTTTTAGCTCCAAGAAGTCCAACTTCTTCGCAAATGGTAAATACTACTTCTATATCCCCATGGGGTATCTTGTTTTCCTGTACATGCTGTATACCCTCTACTATTGCAACTATACCAGCCTTATCATCAGCAGAAAGTATAGTGTTTCCCTTAGATTTAATTACACCATCTACTATTATAGGTTCGATGTTTTCGCAAGGGGTTACAGTATCCATATGTGCAGAAAGCATAATAGGGTCTACATCCTTAGTACCTTTTAAATATCCTATTAAGTTACCTGAGTTGGAGCCTGTTATTTCACCTGCATTGTCTTCATATACTGTAAGGCCTAAATCTTCTAATGCAGCCTTTAAGATTTTAGCAAATTCTCCTTCCTTATGACTAGGACTATAAATTTTAACATAGTCTAAAAATCTTGATACAATTCTATCTTTTTCCATTTTACAACCTCCTTAGTGTCTTTATCTTTAAATATATTATATCATTAAAAGACTTGATTTGCTAAATAATACAAAGTTTATCATGTTTTTTATGGTATAATGAATTTATTATTAGATGAGCTAGGATGTGGAAAAATGGGAAAGTATTATTATGCAGTGAAAGAAGGAAAAATGCCAGGAATATATAAAACATGGGCAGAATGTGAAAAACAGGTCAAGGGGTATCCTGGGGCAAAATTTAAGAAATTTTCAACCTATGAGGAGGCTTTAAATTTTACAAATTCCAGTGAGATAATTACTTATAATATAAAAGACTTAGATATTAATAAGGCAATTAAGGATGGTAAAAAGGATGAAAGGGATAATATAATAGATGAAAAAGATATAAAAGAAAACCAAGCCCTGGCATATGTAGATGGAAGCTTTGATCTTTCCACTAAAAGCTACAGTTATGGAGTTGTTTTTATAACTAATGATGGCAAAGAGACTTATAGCGGTAGGGAAGACAATAAAGAATTGGCAGAAATGAGAAATGTATCTGGAGAACTAAGGGGTGCAGTGGTTGCCATGGAAATAGCAGTAGAAAAAGGAATAGACCTATTATATCTTCATTTTGATTATACAGGAATAGAAGAGTGGGCCTTGGGAAATTGGAAGACAAATAAGGAAGGTACTAAGTCTTACAAAAGATTTTATGATAGTATAAAAAATAAGTTAAATGTTAAGTTTATAAAAGTTAAAGCCCATAGTGGGATAAAGTATAATGAAGAGGCAGATAAACTTGCAGGCGAGGCTATAGCTAGGGAGTAGTTGTAGTAGTAGTATAATAGATATAAAAACAGACCACATATTGTAATATTTGAAAAAGTTAATTGAAATACAAAAGATGAGGAGTGGATGCATATGAAAAGACAAGATTATATATCCTGGGACGAATATTTTATGGGACTTGCTTTATTGTCAGCAAAAAGAAGTAAGGATCCTGGGACCCAAGTAGGGGCATGTATTGTAAGTTCCACTAATAGGGTTCTTTCAGTTGGATATAATGGATTCGCTTTCGGCTGTTCTGATGATGACTACCCTTGGGACAGAGAGGGTGATTTTCTTGAAACAAAGTACCCTTATGTAGTTCATGCGGAACTTAACGCTATACTCAACAATAGAGGGGTATCTCTAGAAGGGGCTAGGATTTTTGTTGCTTTGTTTCCATGTAATGAATGTGCTAAAGCAATAATCCAATCCGGTATAAAAGAAATAGTTTATCTTAGTGATAAATATGCTGATACCCCTATAGTTCAAGCATCAAAGAAGATGTTGATCTCAGCTGGAGTCAAGTTAACACGATTAAAACCAACTGTAGATAAAATACAAATTTCATTTAATATTGAGGAGATTTAAAACTTTTAGAAGCTTAAAATATTTAGGGAATTATAAAACAATACAATAAGAATAAAAAAAAGAGATGAATATACGTATTATAATCATCTCTTTTTTTCTTAATGATTTGTCTATAAGGACTTATAATTTATTTCATTCTAATTATAATAATATAATAAATAGGCAAAAAAGTAAGCTTAAATCATAAAAATAGACTATAATAAATATACAATACTATAGGGCTAGAATTATCTTATAGTTTTAAATAATGAAGATGGGTATAAAATATTCGAAGGGGTGAATTGATGAGAAAAGGAATATTTTTATTTTTAGCATTAACAATATTTTCAAATGGATTATATATGGGAGATTTTATGCCAGAGGAAGTAGAAGTAAGGCCTGTGACAATTGAAGAAGATAGAGACGTAACCATATCCTTAGTAGGGGATATTCTTATGGATGCTAGTGTAAAAGGACAGGTTAACGCAAATGGATACGATTATCCTTGGGAATATGTGGCAAAGTATTTTCAGGAAGATGATATAACTATAGGCAATTTAGAAACTAGTATTACACGTAAGGGTACTAAATGGCCTAATAAACAGTATAATTTTAGATCTGACCCGGAAAATCTTCAGGCAATGAAAAAGGCAGGTATAGATGTAGTATCCTTAGCTAACAACCATAGCCTGGATTATGGTTATGAAGGATTGTTGGATACATTAAATTATATAGATAAAAGTGGCATATATAGGGTAGGAGCTGGGAAAGATTATAAGGATGCTATTAAAGAAACCATAATAGAGAAAAATGGTTATAAGGTAGGTATACTAGGGTTTTCAAGGGTAGTTCCTACTGTAGATTGGTATGCCACTAATACAAGGCCAGGCCTCATAGGTGGTTATGATTCACAATTAAAAGCTGCACTAGATAAGGTTGAAGAAGTTAAGAAGCAAGTAGATATATTAATATTATCTATACATTGGGGGACTGAACGACAGTCCACACCAAGGGAAATTGATGTTCTTGCTGCAAAGAAATTAATAGATGCAGGGGCAGATGTTATAATGGGTCATCATCCTCATGTTCTGCAAGGTATTGAGATATATGAAGGTAAGCCTATTTTCTATAGCCTAGGCAACTTTGTGTTTGGAGTAAGACCTGGACCTACATCTAACACTATGATAGGCCAAGTAAATTTTGTTAATGGTAAAATATCCAGCCTTAAAATTATACCTCATAAAATAGTAGGTGGAAGACCTACACCCTATAATGAAGAGGAAAGGGCTACAAAGATAGAATATATCAATGAGCTTTCTAAGGAGTGGGGGATTAATTTTAATACTGATGGAATCTTGGACCTAGATTAAGGGGGAGTAGTTATGTATGGGTTAGTACTAGAAGGTGGTGGGGCTAAGGGGGCTTATCACATAGGAGTATATAAGGCTATAAAGGAAATGAATATTGAAATTAGTGGGGTTGTAGGCACATCTATTGGAGCCATAAACGGGGCCATGATAGTCCAGGATGATTATGAAAAATCCTATGAATTATGGAAGGATATCACCTATTCAATGGTTTTTAATGCAGATGAAGAAGACATAAACAAACTTAAAGAATTGACTCTTTCAAAGTCAGATTTAAGTTTTTTGACAGAAAAGATAAAAAAGTTTATTTCGGATAGGGGTTTAGATATAAGTCCAGCAAAGGAAATGCTAGACAAATATATAGATGAAGATAAGATTAGAAATTCGGGAAAAGATTTTGGTGTAGTTACAGTAAACCTATCAGAATTAAAACCAATGGAAATATATTTAGAGGATATAGCTAAGGGCGATTTGAAAAAATATTTATTAGCTAGTTCTTATTTACCTTTTTTTAAGCTTGAAAGAATTGATGGAAGTCTTTATCTAGATGGTGCCTTTTATGATAATTTACCTTTTAAAATGCTTTTAAATAAAGGATATAAAGACTTAATCCTCGTAAGAACCCATGCACCTGGATTAACTAGAAAAATAGATTTAAGAGATATAGATGCAAATGTAATTATAATATCCCCATCTGATGATATAGGCAAAACTTACATCTATGAAGGAAAGCAAGCTAGAAGGAACATTGAACTTGGATACTATGATGGTTTAAGGGCATTCAAGGGATTAAAGGGGAATAAATATTATATTGAATCTAAGGATAATGAGGACTTTGCATTTAATTACCTCCTAAATATTAAGGAAAAAGAACTTGTTGAAATACAAGAAATATTAAAAATAAAACATTTACCCTATAGAAGGGCTTTGTTTGAAAAAATAATACCTAAGTTATGTAATATGTTATCCCTTGAGCCATATTGTAGCTATGAAGACTTGCTAATACAATTAGTTGAAATAAAAGCCAAAGAGTTAAATATAGAAAGATTCAAGATATATGAATTACAAGAAATTATATCAATCTTAGAAGGAAAAGAAATAAAAATGGAAAAAGGGGATATAACAGTTTTCGATAAAATAGCTGAAAAGGTAGATAATATTTATCCATTTAATAGAGAAGAGATATTATTAACAGTATCAGATATAATATTTACAAAGAGGGATGAATGATAAGGATTATCATTACACTGTTTAATTTGTGTTTTAGTGGATATATATAATGTATATAACAAAAGATAGTACAATGGGATATAAATATAAAACAAATGGAGGAAAATATGGAAAGATTAGTTGGAAATAAGGCACCAGATTTTAAAATGGCTACTTGTAATGGAGATGGAATTGATTTTGGAGAGGTAAAGCTATCAGATTATAAAGGGAAATGGCTAGTAATGTTTTTTTATCCTTTAGATTTTACTTTGGTTTGACCTACAGAGATCACTGGGTTCAGTGAAAGGATGGAAGATTTTAAGAAAGAGGATACAGAGTTATTAGCTGTTAGTGTGGACAGTGAACATTCCCATAAGGCTTGGATTAATGGGGATTTAGGAAAGATTAATTATCCTCTTGCTTCTGATATGACCAAAGAGGTATCCAAGAATTATGGAGTATTGTTAGAAGAAGATGGGATAGCTCTTAGAGGATTATTTATTATAGATCCTGAAGGGGTAATAAAATACTCACTTATACAAGATAATGATGTTGGTAGGTCAGTGGATGAAACCCTAAGAGTACTAAAAGCTCTTAAAACTGGAGGACTATGTCCAGTTAACTGGCAAGAAGGAGAAGATTTACTTTAAAATTAAGGGGCCTTTGGCCCCTTGTAATTATAATGAGGTGTATATATGGATATAGAATACATAATTGAAAAGGTAAAAAATAGAATACCTGAGCCCATAGGTATAACCCATAAATACGCAGTCTTTATACCTCTAATAGAAATAGATAAGAAATTGGAAATATTATATGAATTACGGGCCAAGGATTTATCAACCCAACCTGGGGAAATATCTTTTCCAGGGGGAGCTGTTGAAAAAGGGGAAAGCTACCAAGAGGCAGCTATAAGAGAAACCATGGAAGAATTGAATATCAAAAGAGAAAATATAAATCTAATTGGTGAATTAGATTTTTCTGTATCCTATGACAATACTACTATATATTGTTTTTTAGGAACAATAAGAGGCATAAATGTGGCTGAAATATTACCAAATAAGGATGAAGTAGACTATATATTTACTGTTCCTTTGGACTTCTTTTTAGAAGAGGAACCAGATATATACCATTTAAATCTGAGGACAGATATAGGTGAAGAATTTCCATATAACTTAATTCCAAATGGAAAAGACTATAATTGGAAAAAAGGAAAACATACAGTAATGTTTTATCACTATGAGGATTATATAATTTGGGGATTTACAGCCAAGATGACAAAGAAACTTATAGACATAATAAAATAAAAATTGCCAGAAATATTTCTGGCAATTTTTTATCATTTATAAGCATATTAGTTAGTAAACATTTGAGTCCAGCATTTTCTTCCATCATTGGACTCAACCATCCCTATACCTATTTTTTTAAAGCTAGGATTCATTATGTTGGCTTTATGTCCAGATGAGTTCATCCATCCATTCATAACAGACTGAGCAGTTAATTGGCCTCTTGCTATGTTTTCAGCTGCAGTGCTATATTTAACACCAAAAGTTTTCATCATAGCGAAAGGTGAGCCATAAGTAGGTGAAGTGTGGCTAAAATAATTATTTCTTGCCATATCTTCAGATTTCTTTTGAGCTACACTTGTAAGTAAACCATCAGCTATAAGTGGAGCAAGTCCTCCCTTTTGTCTTTCTATATTTACTAATCTAAGAACCTCTGCTTCTATTTGAGATAATCCTGAAACAACTGGTGCTGAAGGTTCTGCAGGTACTACAGGCTTAGATTCTTCCACAGGCCTATCTCCTATACTAGGCACATTTGGATTGACAGGCTCAGGCCTTGGAACCACTACACTATTTCCATTGTTAATATCCGCTTGTGGAGTTACCACATTCCAAATAAAGTTAGGATAATTGTTTGTTACTGAGTTTTCCGGTTTTTGACTAGTATTATTTTTGTAGTTATTATAATTATTGTTACTATTGTAATTATAGTTATAACCATTATATAAATGATGCCCATAACCATAATTTCCTGTTTGTTTATAATTATTGTAACTTCCACCATAGTTAATATTTGCAGCACTAACCATAGATGAGCAAAATAAAACACCTACTAATAATGAACATACTACTTTACCTTTTATTTTTTTAAACATTGTATTCCTCCTTGAAGTTTTCAAAAGTTATAGTTTAAACCTAACCTCCTCTCAATAATAGTTACAAAATGATTACAAAGTTCATTTTTTAAAGTATAACACTAAGCTTGTCTAGAAATAAACCCTCAATACTTGGAGTGTTTACATAAAACTGACATTAGAGTAAGATAATATAAATTTTAGCTAAAACATAAAACAATGATATAATATAGATAAAAGCTAGGGGGTATTTAAATGGATAAACGATATATCATGGCATTTGATCAAGGGACTACAAGTTCAAGAGCTATAATCTTTGATAAAAAGGGTGAAATACAAGCAAGTGCTCAAAAAGAATTCAATCAAATATATCCTCATCCTAGTTGGGTAGAACATGATCCAATGGAAATATGGGGGACTCAGTCAGGAGTAGCTAGGGAAGTATTGGAGAAAACAGGAATTAGAACAGATGAAATTGCAGGAATAGGCATTACAAACCAAAGGGAAACAACTATACTATGGAATAAAAACACAGGTAAACCTATATATAATGCAATAGTTTGGCAATGCAGGCGTACTGCAGATATATGCAAGGAATTAAAGAATAGTGGGATGGAAGACTATATTAAGGAAAACACAGGCTTAGTAGTAGATGCTTATTTTTCAGGAACAAAAATAAAGTGGATATTAGATAATGTTAAAGGGGCAAGGAAATTAGCTGAAAAAGGAGATTTACTATTTGGAAATGTGGATACTTGGTTAATATGGAATTTAACAAGGGGGAAGGTCCATGTAACAGATTATTCGAATGCTTCCAGAACCATGGTATTTAATATAAAAAGTTTGAAATGGGATGAAAATCTACTTAAAGCCTTGGATATTCCAAAAAGTATATTGCCTAGGGTGGCAAATTCATCAGAAGTATATGGCTATACAGATGAATTAACTTTCGGAGGTGCTAAAATTCCTATTGCTGGCATAGCAGGTGACCAACAGGCTGCCCTATTTGGGCAAAGATGTTTTCAACCAGGAATGGCAAAAAATACTTATGGTACTGGATGCTTTATGCTTATGAATACAGGAGAAATGATTGTTCCTTCTAAGAATGGGCTTCTTACCACAATAGCTTGGGGAATAGATGGGAAGGTAGAATATGCATTAGAAGGCAGTATATTTGTGGCAGGTGCCTCTGTACAATGGTTAAGGGATGAATTGAGATTAATTAGGACAGCAGAGGAGTCTGAAGATATGGCAACAAGTATAGAAGATTCAAAGGGAGTATATATGGTTCCGGCTTTTGTAGGCATGGGTGCTCCCTATTGGGATATGTATGCCAGGGGAACTATAATAGGCATTACCAGAGGTACAAAGGCAGAACACATAGTAAGGGCTACCTTAGAATCCATAGCCTATCAAACCAGGGATGTACTAGAGGCAATGGAGGAAGATTCAAATATAAAATTAAAGTCTTTAAAGGTAGATGGAGGAGCAGTTGTAAATAATTTTCTAATGCAATTTCAATCAGATATATTAAATACAAGTGTAGAAAGGCCAAAGCTAGTAGAGACTACAGCATTAGGTGCGGCATATTTAGCTGGTTTAGCAGTAGGCTTTTGGAAGGATAGGGAAGAGATATATGATAAATATGAAAAAGATAGGATTTTTACACCCTCTATGGATAAGGAAAAAAGAGAAGAACTATATAGAAATTGGAAAAGAGCAGTAGAAAGATCATTGGCTTGGGACCATTAATTTGTAGAATCTATACATATGATTAAAGAATGTATAATAATATAATATATGTAATAATTTCTATAGGAGTGATCAAAATGAATAAAATGGTATTGAAGGGCACTATAGCATTTACTTCAACTAAGGATAAGTTTGATATATATGAGAATTCATATATAATGGTAGAGGATGGTAAAGTAATAGATATTGTAGAAGAATTAGATAAATCCTACAAGGACTACGAATTTAAAGATTATACTGGAAAGTTGATTATCCCAGGATTTACAGACCTTCATCTTCACGCTGTACAATATCCTAATAGGGGATTAGGCTTAGATAAGGAACTTATACCTTGGCTTGAAAGCTATACCTTTCCTGAGGAAAACAGATATAAAGACTTAGATTACTCAAAAAAAGTATTTTCTAGACTTATAAATGATCTTTGGAGAGTAGGAACACTTCGTTCTGCGGTTTATGGAAGTATTCATAAGGATAGTGTTAAACTTTTAATGGATATGTTTATAGAATCAGGTTTAGGAGCTTATGTTGGCAAGGTAAATATGGATAGAAATTGTCAAGATTATCTTACGGAAGATACAAAGCAATCATTAATGGATACGGAAGAAATTTTAAAGGAGTATGGGGGTAAATCTAATTTGGTAAAGCCTATTATAACTCCTAGATTTGCGCCTACTTCTACGCCAGAACTTTTAGAAGAATTAGGGAAATTAGCTACTAAATATGATTTACCAATTCAGTCTCATTTAAATGAAAATGGGGATGAGATTCTTTGGGTAAAAGAATTATTTCCAGAATCTAAAAATTATGCCTCTGTATATGATGATTATAATTTGTTTGGGCAAACAAATACAATAATGGCCCACAGTATATACAATACAGATGAAGAAATAGATTTAATGGTTAAGAATGGGGTTTATGCAGCCCATTGCCCATATTCCAATTATAATTTATCCAGTGGAATTATGCCTGTTAGAAAATATTTAGATGCGGGTATGAATATAGGACTAGCTTCAGATATATCCGGAGGTAGCAATTTAAATATAGCCCATGTTATATGTGGAGCTCTACAAGGCTCTAAATTGACTTGGTTAAATACAAATAAAGAACTTAAGCCTTTAAGCTTTAGTGAAGGTTTTTATTTAGCAACAAAGGGTGGAGGAAGCTTTTTTGGTAAAGTAGGAAGTTTTGAAAAAGCTTATGAATTTGATGCTTTAATAATAGATGATTCTAATTTATCGGATATTAGAGAATTGACAATAGAAGAGAGATTACAAAAGTATGCTTATATAGGTGATGATAGAAACATATTAGTAAGATATGTAATGGGTAAAGAAATAGATATGCCTTTTGTTATAGAAAGTTAAAAAATATATATAAGGGAGTTTTAATTTATGTCAAGAGGAAATGGCATTAGTATAGAAGACCTATTAGAACTAGATGTTATGGAGGACTGCAAATTAATTGCAGGCTTTCGTGGTGGCAAGAACACTATTAGTAGAATAAATATAATGGCAGATCCTGATATAATAGAGTGGACGGCCCCAGGAGAGTTTTTACTTACTACTGCATATTTTTTTGAAAAAGATAATGTTCATGCACAAAAAGAACTGATTAGGGAATGTGCAGCCAAAGAATTAGCAGGCATAGGTATAAAAATTACTCCCTATATAGATGAATTATCTTATGAGACACTAGCCTTAGCTAATGATTTAAGCTTTCCCATAATTGATATCCATCGATCTATACCATTATCAGATGTTATGATGGATGCATTCAAAGAAATATTCAACAAACAGGCATCTTTATTAGAAAGATTAGAAAAAGTTCACGAACAGTTAATGGGTGCCATGCTAAAAGGAAATGGCCTTGAAGAGTTGACTAAAATAATAGAACAAAATATTAAGAATCCTGTAATCTTAAATTTAAAATTTTCTGGAGAAACTATAGAATGTGTAGGAGATATAGAAGAAGAAACATACAAAGAATTAAAAAAAGAATTAAAAAATTTTTATCTTAGAAAAAACCCAAAAAATCAATTAAAAGAACTTATAGAGGATAAGATTTTAATTAGGGGAAGGTATATAAAAACAATGATAATGCCCATAGTTCTTAGGGATCAGGTTTATGGACATTTATTTTTCTGGAGTACAAATACACCCTTGGGTGGCTTTGACTTGTCAATAATTGAATCAGCTTCTACTACTATAGCACTTTATTTACTACAAGAATTATCTATAAAAGAAGTAGAAATAAGATATAGATCTGAGTATTTTGAGGATTTAATATCTGTGGATTTAAGGAGAAAAAAGAAAGCACTAGATAGGGCAAGTTTCTTTAATTTTAAATTAAATGACCACTATATTGTGGAAGTCTTGAGCTTTAAAAGTGAAGAGTCCACTTTAAACGAAAAAATTGCCATAGATTATATACAAGATTCCTTAAATCCCATAGTATCTAAGATTGAGGGGCTTATGAAGTACTTAAATTTGAAAGGAATAGTTTCTACTAAGGGCCATGGGGTTCAAATATTATTAAGTTTCTCCGAGAAAGATAAGATTGAAAATAGGGTTGAAAAATTTAATCAGGAAATAATAAAGTCCATAGGTGGTGATGATGGAAATTTAGATGTTAAAATTGGAATAGGCCGGGTATATAAAAGTTTAAACAATGTAGATAAGAGTTTTCAGGATGCAGTTCGTGCTGTTAGAATAGGCAAGGTAATTACGGATGAAATTATAATTACATATGAAGAATTAGGTATATTTAAAATACTTTGTCAAGATTTGCTGACAGAAGAATTAGAGGATTTTTATAATGGTACACTGAAGACTTTAGTAGATTATGATAACAAAAGGAAAACTGAACTTGTAAAAACACTAAATTCCTACTTTAAAAACAATGGTAATTTAACTAGAATTTCTGAGGACTTGTATACCCATTATAATACAGTACTTTATAGGATTGGTAGAATAACGGAAATAACAGGGATGGATTTAAATAATCCTAATCATAGATTAAATTTAGAAATAGCAACAAAGATAAAAGAGCTCTTAGAAAAATAAGGGCTTTTAATTTTTTGCTGAATATGAAAGGAACATTGACAGAAGTGGCTAAAAAGGGTAATCTTTAATTAATTATTTAGGAAAATATAAAGGAGGAGGGCATTTATTATGTTGTTAGAAAAAGAGAGAAAAGAAATAGTAGCATATGGTAGAAAGTTAATTGAAACAGGTCTTACTAAGGGTACAGGTGGAAACCTAAGTATGTTTAACAGGGAAAAAGGACTTATGGCTATTAGCCCATCAGGAATTGATTATTTTGAAATAAGGCTAGAGGATGTTGTAGTATTAGACCTAGAAGGAAACAAAGTAGAAGGAGAAAAGACCCCATCCAGCGAATACGATATGCATAGGATATTTTATAAAAGCCGAGATGATATAGATGCCATAATACATACCCATACAATCTATGCAACTACAATAGCTTGCCTAAATTGGGATTTACCTCCAGTTCATTATATGATAGCATTGGCAGGACAAAATGTTAGATGTTCAAAGTATGCTACTTATGGAACTAAGGAGCTAGCAGAAAATGTATTCGAAGCAATGGAAGATAGAAATGCAGTACTTCTTGCAAACCACGGTATGCTTGCTGGTGCAAAGGATTTAGCCAATGCTTTTAATATAACAGAAGAAATTGAATACTGTGCTGAACTTTACTATAGGGCTAGATCTATAGGGGAACCTGTTATATTGTCAGAGGACGAAATGATAAAAATGATAGGTAAATTTAAAACTTATGGTCAAGTTTAATTGACAAACAAAGTATTTACAGTGCTAATTCAAATTTACATTCTATAAATAGTGTAATTAATAAAACAAAGACAATAAGAATAAGATGTGGGTGGAATATGACCCCCTATATTGTTTGGAGGTTGAAAATGGATAAAAAATATAATTATGATTATTTTAAAAAGAGTGCAGACTATATTAAAGACAAAATAGATGGAAACGTTGATATAGCAATTATTCTAGGTTCTGCCTTAGGATCTTTGGCTGAGCTTATAGCGGATAAAACAGTCATAGATTACAAGGATATACCAAATTTCCTAGTATCTACAGTAGAAAATCATGCAGGTAAGTTAATTATTGGCACATTAAATGGCAATAAAGTAGTTTGTATGTCAGGAAGATTTCACTATTATGAAGGATATGAATTTGAAGAATTAGTCATCCCCATAAGGGTATTTAGTCTTTTAGGAGTAAAGACGGTTATATTGACAAATGCGGCTGGGGGAATTAACAAGACCTATAAGCCAGGAGATATAATGATAATAGAAGACCATTTAAAATTTAGCGGGGCTAGTCCACTAAGGGGAGCAAATATAGGGGAGTTTGGTCCACGATTTGTAGATGTTTCAGATATGTATACAAAGGAACTTAGGGACAAGGCTAAAAACGTGGCTAAAAAGATAAACTTAGATATAAAAGAAGGAACATATATATATACTCAAGGACCCCAATTTGAAACACCAGGTGAAATAAGAGTATATAGAAGTTTTGGAGCTGATGCAGTAGGAATGTCAACTGTTACAGAAGCAATTACAGCTGCACATTGTAATATGAAAGTGTTGGGATTATCCTTAATATCTAATATGGCTGCAGGGGTATTGGACCAACCTATAACCTACGAAGAGGTAGTAGAAGCAGGGGCAAAGACTGCTGAAATATTTAAGAAGTTGATTGTAGGCTTAGTAAAAGAAATAGATTAAATTAGGAGTGAAAATATGAAAAACATAAAAACTATAGAATTTAAAGATAATATTTTATATTTAATTGACCAAAGGGCTTTACCAGTAAAGACAGAATTTTTTAAGTGTAAGACTTATAGAGATGTAGATTTTGCCATTAATGATATGGTAGTTAGGGGGGCACCAGCCATAGGTGCAACAGCCGCCTATGGAGCAGTTCTTGCGGCAGATGAATTTATGGATGAAGATAAGGATGTATTTTTAGAGAAAATGGATAATGCATTAGATGTCCTTAATAAGTCCCGTCCAACAGCAGTTAATTTAATGTGGGCAGTTAAAAGAATGAAAGGCTTAATAGAAGCCAATAAAGATTTAAGCAATAAGGAAATATATGAAAAGGTTTTACAAGAAGCAAGTAATATATATGAAGAAGATATAAAGACTAATAGGGCTATGGCAAAGCATGGCAACGAAATAGTTCCACAAGGATCTACAATATTGACCCATTGTAATACAGGAGCATTAGCAACCGTAGACTACGGAACAGCCTTAGGTGTCGTAAGGGAAGCTCATTATACAGGGAAGGATATATTTGTATATGCAGATGAAACTCGTCCAAGACTACAAGGTGGGAAATTAACGGCTTGGGAATTAGTACAAGAAAAGATACCAGCTAAACTTATAGCAGATAGTGTTGCAGCCACCTTAATAAGAGATGGGAAAATAGATTTAATATTAACTGGAGCAGATAGGGTTGCAAATAATGGGGATGCTGCAAATAAGATAGGGACATTTATGTTATCGGTAGTAGCTAAGGCCTATAATGTACCTTTTTATATAGTAGCACCAACTACAACCATAGACTTTGATATGGAGAGTGGAGATGATATAGACATAGAGGAAAGAGATGCAAGGGAAGTTACTCATATAAATGGAGTAAGAATAGCACCTGAAGGAATAGAGGTTTATAATCCTGCCTTTGATGTAACTCCTAATGAGAATATAACAGGAATAATTACAGAAAAAGGGATTTTAAGACCACCATATAAGGAAAGTATAAAAAATATTAAATAATAGATGTTTTAAATGTTTCCGCTGGTTGAATTTAATTGTGGAAAGTATAAGAAGAGAAAAGAAAATAAAAGAAAAGGATAAAGAGCCATTTGTAAAGTTAATCAAAAATAGAAATTGATTTAAGATGGAGGATGAAAAATGAAAAAGGATTATAAATTTGACACCAAAACAATTCATGGTGGATCTCAAGGGAAAAATTCTAACAATGCACTGAATCCACCAATTTATCAAACATCAACTTTTGTATTTGATGATATAGACCATGTAGAAAAGGTAATGTCTTTTCAATCAGATGATTATGTATATACCAGAGGGAACAATCCAACCCTAAGATTATTTGAAAATAGAATGGCGGTATTAGAAGGTGGAGAAGGTGCAGTAGCCTTTGCCTCTGGTATGGCAGCTATTTCTAGTGTGATGTTTTCATTTTTAAAACCTAAGGATAATATAATAATTCATAGAACACTTTATGGTTCAAGCTATGGGGTAGCAACAAAACTACTAGCTAAATATGATATAAATCATAAAATAGTAAATTTAACTGAACTAGAAACCTTAGAAAAAGCAATAGATGAGAACACAAAAGTAATATACTTTGAAACACCATCAAACCCAGATTTATCTATAATAGATATAGAAGCTGTAGTTGAAATAGCAAAGGAAAAGGGCATTAAAGTTGTAGTAGATAATACTTTTGGAACACCATATTTTCAAAACCCACTAGAATTAGGTGTAGATGTAGTTGTACATAGTGCTACAAAATACATTTCTGGTCATGGTGATGTAGTAGCTGGAGTTGCCATATCTAGGGATATGGATTATATAAATAGCTTAAAATTTGAATATATGTGTGAATTCGGTGGAGCAATGAGTCCTTTCAATGGATGGCTATTGTTGAGGGGATTAAAGACTTTAGGATTAAGGATGAGACAACATGAAAAGAATGCAATGCAAGTGGCAGAATTCCTAAATAATCACCCTAAGGTAAAAAGAACAATGTATCCAGGATTAGCAGATTTCAAAGGTCATGAAATAGCTAAAAAACAAATGAGGGGTTTCGGTGCTATGATAGCCTTTGAAATAGACGGGAGCTTAGAAGATGCAAAGAAGTTTGTAGAAAGTGTAGAGCTGGCACAATTAGCAGTAAGCCTAGGAGACTGTGAAACCCTAATAGAACTACCAGCAGCCATGACCCACAGAGATTATCCAACAGAAGAACTAGAACAATTTGGCCTCACAGAAAGCATGATAAGAATATCCGTAGGGTTAGAAGATGTAGAAGATATAATAGATGATCTAGACAGGGCCTTCAAACAGTAGGGACAGGTCTTTTTATTTGAGGGATTTTCAAATTCGAATGAAAAGATTCAAAGGTTAGGTTGGATTAGTATATAAATGAGTCGCGGCGGTATCCTGTCATTCAGAGGAGCGTAGCGACGAAGAATCTTTCTGTTGGGATCGAAGATTCCTCGTTACACTCGGAATGACAACCGTAAATGCTGCACATCATTTATAAAACATGCAAATGCCAAAGATTAGAAACAAATAATTATAGGTAAATGAGTTTTTGATAAAATTATAAGGGGTGAGATTCATGTCGGGTTTTATAGTCTTAATCTTAATAATAATTAATAGTTTTACAGTTTACAAATTTATATTTAATCATTTCTTCATAGATTATGATGATTTTCAAGAATCTCTTAGGTATATTTTCACTCCAGATTTCATTTCTTTTTTTAGAGGTGAATATTGGAAAGATAGAATAGGGGAATTTAAATTTGGATTTTTTATTATTATTTGTGCAATAGTAACTATTGTAGAATATTGGATTATTAATGGAATAATACAGGGGATAATTAGTAGGTAGTAAATTGAATATAAAGGGATGGGAAGTAAGAAAACAAAAAATGAAATTTATCTTGACTAATCCCCAAGGGAATGGCTTATAGTTAATATAGGAGGTGCTTATTGTGAAAATAAGTCAAGTGTGTGATGAAACTAAATTAACTAAAAAAGCAATTAATTACTACGAAGAGAAAAATATTGTTAATCCCAAAATTGATGGAAATGGATATCGAAATTTTAATGAAGATGAGGTTGAAAAATTAAAAAGGGTGAGTTTATTTAGAACACTGGGATTGTCTGTTTCTGAGATTAAAAGGGTTTTAGACTCTAATTTTCCTAAGGAAGAGTTGAGAAAATGTATTATTAAGAAAGAATTAGAAAATGAAGTATCAGAGAAACAAATTCAATTATTAGAAAAGGTTTTAGATGAAAAAGATACTCAAGCAATTAATGAGGAAATTGTAGAATTAAATAAAAAGAAATCCATAAAACAAAAACTTTTGGACAACTTCCCCGGGTTTTATGGTAGATTTTTAATGATGCATTTTAGCAGATATTTGGAAGAACCAATAAAAACAAGAAAACAGGAAGAAGCATATGAAGCAATTGTAAGTTTTCTGGACGAAGTTGAACCACTTGAAATTTCTGACGAATTTATGGATGAGTTTGAAGAAGCCATGGATTTCTGGACAGATGGCAGAATCCTTGAAGCAGAAGAGAAAAAACAAGGGAATATAGAAAGACCAGAACAATTCTTAGAAGAAAATCGAGATATAATTAAAGAATATCGAGATTTAAAGGAATCGCCAGAATATGAACAATCTCCATATGGACGATTAATGGAAGCAATGAAATCATTTGGAAAGACTAGTGGATATAATGATATATTTATTCCTGCCATGAGAAGATTATCTCCCTCATATGAAAAATATTATAAAGATTTATTGGAAGCTAATGAAATTTTTATAGAAAAATTTCCGGATATCAAATAGGATTAAATATCTTTTTTATTTAGTTTTACAAAATTATATAAACAATATGTATTATTATAAATAAAACATCTTCAGAACCTAAATTCGAGGTTCTTTTTTGTTGCAAAAAACGTATGGTTGTAATAGAATGACTATAACAGATATGGGGTGAATGGAATGCTTATAAAAATAAATTTTGAATCTGAGATGCCTATTTACAAGCAGCTTAAAAGGCAAATAATAATAGGTATAGCTAAGGGAGAGCTTGAAAGGGGTGAGGAACTTCCCTCTGTTAGACAATTAGCAGGAGATATTGGAATAAATCTTCACACTGTAAACAAGGTATATAATATTTTGAAAGAAGAAGGTTATCTGGACATAGATAGAAGAAGGGGGACCAGAATCAAGGAAAACATTAATAAAATAACAGAATATGAAAAAGAAGGGTTAAAGGATGAATTGAAATATATAATTGGAAATAGTAGCAATAAAGGAATTGACAAAGAAGAATTTTTAAGAATATGTGCTGATATTTATGACGAAATTTAAAATAGGGGGGATAATGGTGTCTGAGAAAATGATTATGTTACTTTATAATGCCTTTATATTACTAACATTATTAGTGGTTCAATTATTAATTCCAAATGTAACTAGGAAAAATATATTTTTAGGAGTAAAAATACCTGAAGACAAATTTAATACTGATGAGGTTAAAAAGATAATAAAGGGATATAGAATTGAAACAATAATTGCAGGGGGGTTACTTTTAATATTAAGCCTAATTATAGGCTATAAATCTGTATATGAAATGATGTTTGTAACATTTATATTTATATATATTGCTATACTATTTTTAGTTTATTTAAGGTGGAATAAACGGGCTAAAACTTTAAAAAAAGATATGGGTTGGGATAAGTTGGGAACCAATACTGTAGTTGTAGATACGAATTTCAGTAAAGGTATGGAAAATGAAAAGGTATTATCTGAAAAGTGGATGTTAATACCTATAGGAATAATATTAATAAATATATTTTTATCCTTATATATGTATCCATCTCTTCCAGATAAAATTCCTACCCATTGGGATTTGGCTGGAAATGTAGATGGTTGGATGAATAAATCTATATGGACAGCACTTTTAATGCCTTTCACCCAATTGTTTATGGGAGCTATTATGTATTTAACTTATTATTTTATAAAGAAATCAAAAAAACAAATAAATCCAAATAATCCTGAGATATCTATAAGGAAAAATATTAAATTTGTGAGAGTTTGGGGAATATATCTTTTGGTCTCTACCATTGCCCTTGAACTAATATTCACTTATGGAAACATGGCAACACTAGGTATAGTGACTAATATGAAGATATTTACCTTTATAACTTTGTTTGTAACATCTATAATGGTCATAGGAGCTGTTGTTATAGGAGTAAAGGTAGGTCAAGGTGGGGACCGATTAAAGTTAGATGGGAAAGAAGAATCTTTTGATAAATACGATATAGATGATGATAAGCATTGGAAATTAGGGAATTCAATTTATTATAATAAAGGGGATCCCTCTATAATTGTAGAAAAAAGAGTAGGTATAGGTTGGACTGTAAATGCAGGATCAATTATTGGGATGATTATTCTTATGGCACCAATTATAATAATTATAATAACATTTATATTTATTTTATAATAAAAAATGCTTAGGACTTTATTTGTTGAAAATAGGGCCTAAGCATTTTCTTTATAAAATTATTCTTCCAATAAAGCAACCGCCCTAATGGGTGAGCCTGATCCATCCCTTATCTTAAGAGGAAGTCCAATATATAAAAATCTCTTATTTATCAATTTGTCTAAATTACACAAGTTCTCCGTATTAGTTATATTATACTCCCCACATACTAAATGAGCAGAAAAATCTATATCATCAGGAGTTAAGTCTACAGCAGGAGCATCTACTCCTATATTGACCACTCCTTTTTCAGCTAACCACT
>CAZWTU010000014.1:0-31817 GCA_964637035.1 uncultured Tissierellaceae bacterium | reverse complement strand
CAAGCAAAGAGGACCTAAAAGGCATGGCAAGCAAAGAGGACCTAAAAGGCATGGCGACCAAAGAGGACCTAAAAGGCATGGCAACTAAGGATGATATTAAAGGTGTTAGACAAGACTTAGTTTTGCTTGAAGATAAAATGGATAAGAATCACAAAGCACTTTATGATGGATATAAGTTGACTTATGAAAAATTAGGAATACTTGAAGAAAAAGTAGATAGAATAGAGAAAAATGTAGAAGAACATGATGTTGAAATTAGAGTTATAAAGGGCGGTAAGATAAGCTAATTTATGATTGGGAGTGATAAATTGAATTACAAAAGCATAGAAGAACGGAATACAACAACTAAACTGGTTTATATATCAATGCTAATAGCTATTTCTTTTATAGGATCTCTTATTAAGATACAAGGGACTATAGCTCTTGATTCTATGCCAGGATTTTTCGCTGCAATTTTTTTAGGGCCTATAGAGGGTGCTTTAGTAGCGAGTATTGGCCATTTACTTACAGCAATGTCAAGTGGATTTCCACTTACAGTTCCAATTCACTTGATAATTACTTTAGAGATGGCAATTATTGTATACTTATTTGGAATAATTTATAAACATACTAATGGAATAATGGCTTGTATATCGGGAATATTGCTAAATGGAGTAGCTATGGTTTTTGTTTTAGCACCTTTTACAACCTGGTTAGGATTACCATTAAAGGGGAAATCATTTATATACGCAATGGTAGCACCATTAACTTTAGCCTCAGCTGTAAATGTTATCCTGGCATATGTAATATTTAAGATAATTAGAAAGGTAATTTAAATCAGACAGGAGGTATGCCTCCTGTCTGAAATATTTAATAGGTGATTAGATGAAAATAAAGAAATATAGAGATTTAACTGTAATAGATATAAATGAAAAACAATCCTTAGTAGTATCATGTGATTCCAGTGGTGGAATAGGTGAAAAGGAAAATGATGTAGTGAAAACTACACCAGAAGTTGTAGGATATTTTGCTACACAAGTGGCGTTAATGGAATTACTTGCATTTGGAGCAGATCTAATTACAATAGTAAACACCCTTAGTGTAGAAATGGATAGCACAGGGGAAAAAATAATAGAAGGAATAAAAGAGGCATTAAATCCATTAGATTTAGATGATGGAATGATAGTGACGGGAAGTACAGAAGAAAACTTTCCAGTTAGTGTAACGGGTGTAGGCATCACTGCAATAGGAATAGTGGATAAAGGTGAGTGGGAAAAACCACGAACAGAATCTAGGATGATAGCGGTATTAGTAGGACTTCCAAAAGTAGGAGATGAGGTTTTAAAAGACAAAAATGAAGTAATGAATATTTCTAAACTCATTGATTTAAAGAAAAAAATTTATATAGGTGAAATACTTCCCGTAGGTTCAAAAGGGATACTATATGAACTAGAAGAGATGACTAAATCTAATGATTTGGATTTTATTTTAGAAAAAAATATTAATGTAGATCTGAATAAATCAGGGGGGCCATCTACCTGTGTAATTGTATCTATAGAAAAAGATAAATACGAAGATTTAAAAAAAGAACTTGCTTTACCAGTAAATAAAATAGCTTTGTTTGCTAATAAATGATTGAAATCATTTATTAATGTAAAGAAATCAAAAAAACTTCTTGGGGAGGTATGGGAATAAGAAGAGATATAGTGAGATTAAGATGGTGTTAGAGGAATAGGGGGAGTGGAATTTGGAAAAAACAATTAGCTATCAAGGAAATTTAATAGTAAATAAAAAAGAAAACTTTAAAAATGGAAAAATGGAAAAGGTTTATTTAAATGAGGATCTAGAAATAGAATTTGAAGAAGGACACTTAGAAGGAAGTTATACTTCTCCAATTATTTTAACTGATAATTTCAATACATTAGTAGCTTCATGGAATGTAAATACTCCAGGGAAAACAAATATAGAAGTATTTATTCAAGTTAAAGTAGAAGATAAATGGACAATGTGGTATTCATATGGACAATGGTCTCAAAATAATGATAGTGGTAGTGTAAGAAATCAGAGTGATAAATTTGGAGAGTTATCTATAGATACATTGGAAATTTTTTGTGGCAAGTACGCAAATGCCTTAAGATATAAAGTACAATTAAAAAGAGAAGATGAAATAGTAGAAAGTCCAAGTATTAAGGCCATCTATATTACAATGAATACATCTTCGAAAAACATAAATGAACCTTCTAAAGATATAAATTATCTAGTAGAACTAGATCTACCAGAAAGAACTCAAATGACAGTGGCAGAGATAGGAGATAGAATATGCAGTCCTACATCTGTATCTATGGTATTAGAATATTATGGAAAAGATATATCAACAGAAGAAGTAGCGTCAGGTGTATTTGATAATGAAGCAGATATATATGGAAATTGGTCATATAATGCTTCTTTCGCAGGGATGGAAGGTCTTAATTCATATGTAGCAAGGTTTAATAATGTGGATGAAATAAAGAAAAAGATAACTGAAGGAATACCAGTTATTGCCTCTATAAAGACAAAATCTAAAGATGCATTGTTTGGAGCACCACAAGCTTATCCAAATGGACATTTAATAGTTGTTAGAGGATTTAAAGAAAAAGATGGGGAAGAATATGTAATAGTAAATGATCCAGCTTCACCACAAATTAAAAATGTAAGACGTGAATATAAATTATCTGAATTTGAAACTGCATGGAGCAATATAGTGTATATAATCTCTAAGGATAGTAAATATAAATATGGAATTTTAAACAAAGCAGTAGTCCCAATTAATTTAAATCCGAACTTTGAAAGTCAAATGGCAGATGAAGGACTATATGGAATGATAGTAAAGATATTAGAAGAAAAAGAAAATGGATGGTACTTAATAGAAAGCTCATATGATTATAGCGGATATGTTCATAGTTCCAATATAATATTAGATGATGAAAGAGCTAAATCATGGAAGAAAAGAGCTTATACTACAATTCATCACAATATAGTAGATGTAATGACAAATCCTAGTTATAAGGGATATGTAGTGGGGTTACTTACAAAAGGGGCTACAGTTATATCTACAGGAAAAGAAGAAGATAATTGGATAGAAATAGAACTTGCAGATGGCGAAATATCTTGGATAAGAAAAGACTTTGCCAAGCCAAAAGTAGAAGTAGGTGGCTATGTAGATAAAACAGAACTTAGAAAAAGACTAGTAGATACAGCACTTTCCTATTTAGGAACTCAATACCGATGGGGAGGAAAGAGTCCGCTGGGCATAGATTGTTCGGGACTTTGTTCTATATCTTATCTTTTAAATGGAATCAAGATATATAGAGATGCAGTATTAAAAGACAAGTATATGAAAGAAATAAGCATAAAGGAAATAAAACTAGGAGATCTTATATTTTTTCCAGGACATGTAGCAATGTATATAGGTGATGATAGGTATGTACACTCAAGTTCAGGTATTAATGGAGTCAATATAAACAGCTTAAACCCAGTGCATGGAGATTACAAGGAAGATTTGGCGAAGACTATTACTGGAGTGGGGACTATATTCTAAGTTTATTAAGTATCACCATACAAAAAGGGCTAAGGATAATTTAACAAATCAAAGACTTATTGGAAATATATCGAAGTTGTCCTATGAGTATTTCAAATAGAAGAAAGAGGTAGGACTAATGATAGAAGAAAAACTTGTTTATAATCTAAGAAAGAATAAATTAACTATCTCTTCAGTAGAAAGTTGTACTGGTGGATATCTAATTAATAAGATTACAAATGTAGAAGGGGCCTCAAGTGTTACTAATGGAGGACTTGTAGCTTACTCTAACGCTCAAAAGATAAGAGCGGGAGTTCCTGCTAAAGTAATTGAACAGTATGGCGTATATAGCATAGAATGTGCAGAAATTATGGGTACAGTTGGATTAGATATGTTTTCTTCTGATATATGCATTGGGGTAACAGGAACATTATCTAATATAGACATAAATAATAGAGATAGCGAACAAGGAAAAGTTTTTTATTCTATAAGAATTAAAATAAATAATGAGATTTTGAGTATAAAGTCAACAATTTTGATACCTATTATAAAAAGGGATTTACAGAAAGCATATATAGTAAATAATATACTGGAAAGGGTGAATAAGTTTTTAGAAGACGAATATATACATGTATAATATAAACTTAATTAATTTTATGCGATTAGGGGCACCGTTTGGTGCCCCTAAAGACACACTATTATTGAATACACTTTGTAAATTAATTTCATCTTTCCTAATTGATCATATAAGATATTTCTATATCTATGAATTTATTATAGATATTAATAATTGGATTAACATAATTATTAATGATAAAATTTATTAGAAATATTAAACTAGGAGTGATTAATTTGAGACCATTGCTTATGAAAGAAGTTGAAGAACTGAGAGGAGTAAACTCAGCGAAAATAAAAGAGGCCCATGAAGCAGGGAAAAAGGTGGTAGGAATGTATTGTGTATTTTCTCCATCAGAGATAGCATTAGCAGCAGATGCTATTTCGGTAACACTTTGTGGAACTACGCAAGAACCTGTAGAAGCAGCTGAAAAAGAATTGCCAAGAAATTTATGTCCACTAATAAAATCCAGTTATGGTTTTGCAATTACAGATACATGTCCTTATTTTTACTTTTCAGATGTATTATTAGCTGAAACTACTTGTGATGGTAAGAAAAAAATGTATGAATTGATGGGTGAAATAAAACCAATGCATATAATGAATTTACCACAAACTGCTAATGATGAGGATTCTTTAGGACTTTGGAAAAATGAAATGGTCAAATTCAAGGAATACCTTGAAGATCAATTTGATGTAGAAATAACAGATGAAAAATTAAGAGATGCTATTAAATTAATGAATAGAGAAAGAATGGTTATGAGAAGATTACATAAATTAAATTCTCATAAACCAGCACCTTTATCTGGTATGGACATGATGGTTGCACAGTGGTTAAAGGGTTTTAATGTAGATAAAGAAGCAGGAATTGACTTAATAGAAAGATTAATAGCTGAAGTTGAAGAAAGGATGGAAAAAGGAATATATGCCTATGGTGAAAATGCACCAAGAATACTCTTAACAGGATGTCCAACAGGAGTAGGCGGAGCTGATAAAGTTCTAAGAGCATTAGAAGATGCAGGTGCTGCAGTTGTAGCACTAGAAAATTGCACTGGCTATAAGGGACTAGATGTATTGGTAGATGAAGATATAAATAAAGATCCATTGCTAGCTTTAGCAGAAAAATATCTTTCTACGCCTTGCTCTTGTATGACAGATAACAATGGAAGGTTAGATTTAATAAAAAGGTTATCACAAGAATACCAAGTAGATGGTATAGTAGACTTAACATATCAAGCTTGCCATACTTATGCGATAGAATCTTTTACTGTAAAGAAATACGTACAAGATGAACTAGGAATTCCGTTTATGCAAATTGAAACTGATTATTCAGAATCAGATACTGGACAAATTAAAACGAGAGTAGAAGCATTCTTAGAAACACTACAAAATAGTTCAGTCACTATATAGTAAAGGATGGTTATATGTATTATATTGGTATAGATATAGGTTCCACTGCAGCAAAGGTAACAGTATTTAATGAAGAAGATATGATTTCTAATTTTACTATGCCTACTGGATGGAGTAGCATAGAAACATCTAAAGCCATAGAAGAAAAATTATCGTTTATGAAAATTGATGTGGAAAGATCAAAAATAATAGCAACAGGTTACGGAAGGGTTTCAGTACCATATGCTGATAAAACTATTACAGAGATTACATGCCATGGAATGGGAACGGAGTATTTATTAGGTCAAACTTGTACTATAATAGATATAGGTGGTCAAGATACTAAGATTATTAGCCTTAAAGATGGAAGAGTGATAGATTTTACAATGAATGATAAATGTGCTGCAGGTACAGGGAAATTCCTTGAATTAATGGCTAATACCCTAGGAGTATCTATTTTAGATTTAAGTGAGATGGCATTAAGGGGAGAAGATATTAGTATTAACAGTATGTGTACAGTTTTTGCTGAGTCAGAGGTAATAAGCTTAATTGGTAAGGGAACAAGTAGAGAAGATATTTCCAGAGGGATAATAAACTCCATAACTGGTAGGGTTAATTCAATGCTTCACAAACATGGGAAGAGTGATTTGATATACTTAACAGGTGGACTTTGCGAAGTTCAACCTTTTATAGAACTATTATCTAAGAAATTAGATACAAATGTAAAAACAAATCCACTTGCAAGATATGCAGGATCTATAGGAGCAGCAATACTTGCTAAAGGAAACTAAAAAAAGAAGTCATTGACTAAAATCAGTGACTTCTTTTTTATACTTAATTTATCTACTACAATAGCCTTGAATAGTATTCAACGACTAATTGATCATCTATTTCTATTGGTATTTCTTCGCGTTCTGGTTGTTTGATTAGAGTGCCTGACATAGAATTTTCATTCTTTTCTAAATAAGGGTATGAATTTAAGAAAGCTGTTTCAAAGTTTTCCTTAAACAATTCTATATCTTTAGATTTATCTCTAAGTGCGATAGTATCTTCGACCTCAAGCAAATAAGAAGGTATATTTACCTTATTTCCATTTACATGTATATGACCATGAACTACCATTTGTCTAGCTTGTCTAATAGAAGAGGCAAGGCCTAGTCTATATACTATATTATCTAGCCTAGTTTCTAGCTTTCTTACTAGAGCATATCCAGTTTGTTCTTCTGACTTTTTCGCCATTTTCACATATTTTACGAATTGATTTTCCATCACTCCGTAATAGGCTCTAAGCCTTTGTTTTTCCAGTAATTGCCTACCATACTCAGTTAGTTTCTTATCTGCCCTACTTGTACCTTTTGTAGCTCTATTCATTGCATTAGGATGACCACACACATTAAGTCCCAATCTTCTAGATTGTTTGAATCTAGGTCCCATCATTTTAGCCAATATTATCATCTCCATAGAAAATTTGCCGCGATAAATTTTCAGCCAAAAATAATATATCACAAAGTAGAAAAAAAGTAAATGATAATTATTATCATAGATAAAATATATTATTTTAAAATAGTAGCAATAAGTATTCAAAAAATAGGGCTAAAGTGTTATAGTATAGATATAAGAAATACTTTATATCTTTATATTTTACTTGTTTAGGGACCCTAAATATACTATAATAGTTTCATTAACTTAAACAAAGGGGATCTTATATGAATGAGAGTAGTCTTGATGACAAGCAGATAAAAAAGAGAATACTGTCTATGATTTTGCCGATTACAGTTGAAAATATATTACAGATGACAGCAGGATTAGTCTTAATGGCAATGATAGGAAGAATAAATCCTATTGCAGTTGGCTCAATCGGGATAGCCATGGTAATATACAAGATAATATGGGCTATATTCAAGGGAATAGGAACTGGTACATCGGTTTTAGTAGCGCAGGCTTATGGGGGAGAAAAACTTTTAAAATTAAAATCTGTATCAGAGCAGGCTCTTGTGATCACATTTACTTTATCAATAATATTTCAACAATTAATTTATTGGAATGCTGAACCTTTATTAAAGGTCTTTAACCCTACTGATGATTTGCTAATTAATGGTACAATTTATTTAAAAATAATATCCTGGTCATTTCCTGCTTTAGCTATAATAGTATTGGTAGCGGGGGTACTTCAAGGTATGGGAAATGCAAAGACTCCGATGATAGCTGTTGGAATTCTTAATGTAATTAATATTATATTGGGCTATATATTTATATTCTCAAAGGGAATGGGGTTAAGAGGAGCAGGATATGCATATAATATTGCTTATATATCTGCAGCGGTTTTTGGAATTATAATGTTATTTGGGAAGCGAGGAATTATTACAAATATAGGAGGAAGATTTAATTTTAAATTTGATGCAAAAGAATCTTTAACTATAATAAGATTTGGACTCCCGACTTCTTTTGAAACTGCATTTTGGCAAATGTCATCTATATTTATTACTAGAGCAATACTTACATATGGTGAAATAGCTTATGCTGCTTATCAATTGGGACTTCAAGCAGAGTCGATTTCGTATATGCCTGCTACTGGATTTGGGATAGCAGCTACTACATTTACAGGCCAAGCCCTGGGTGGAAAAGATAGAGAAATAGGTAGAAAATATTTAAGGCAATTGATCAAGATAACTATTATAATCACTATATTTGCAGGTGGTGCTCTTATATTTATACCAAAACAAATAATGGGACTGCTTACAAATGAAATAGAAGTTATTGAAATAGGGGCTATGTATCTAATTGTAATGGGTATTACTCAACTCCCACAAAATATATCGGGAGTATTAAATGGTGCACTTAGGGGAGCAGGCTTTGTAAAGATACCTATGATAAATGCAGGAATAGGTCTTTGGCTTATTAGAGTTCCTTTAGTACTTGCAATAGCATTTGTATTTAAAGCCGATATAATGTGGATTTGGGTAAGTATAGGACTTGATATGTGTTTTAGACTGGTATTTTCATATTTTTATTTTAGAAGAAGAGATATATTTGAGCTTGAAGTTGCCAACTATTAAATGTTAAGGAGAGATTACTTGAGAGATATAGATATTGCTAAGAAGAGATTAAAAGAAGATAATCAAAAGATAGTAGTAGTAAAAGGTGGACAAGTGATTTTTAAGAGTGTGGATAGGGGTATAAGACCTATGTATTATTTAGCAAAAAATATGAAAGAAAATGTAAAAGGTAGTGTTGTAGCGGATAGAGTTATAGGAAAAGGTGCGGCTATTCTCTGCTCATACATGGGAGTAGTCAGTATATATACAGATCTTATATCAAATAGTGCGATTGGAATTTTAGATAAAAATGATATCAATTATGATTTTATAAATAGCTGTGACTATATAAAAAATAGAGATAAAACAGATTATTGCCCGATTGAAAAAAGATCTTTAGACACAAAAGACCCTGAGCTACTATTAGAAAGAATTGAAGAATTTTTAAATTCTTTGAAATAATATTGGGTGATCTACAGAGAGGAGAGATTAAATGTATAGAAGAAACTATGGAAAAAAAATCGTCATAGCAGGATTGTTATTGGCTATTGGAGTTATTATACCATACATATTTCATATGTCGGGGATAGCGGGGCCAGTATTTTTACCTATGCATATACCAATTTTAATAGGAGGATTCTTACTTCCACCGCACTTAGCAATGCTTTTAGGAATATTAACACCTTTACTTAACAGTCTAGTAAGTGGAATGCCTGTGTTTTTTCCATTAGCTATAATAATGATGGTAGAGTTAGGCTTTTATGGACTTATTACATCTTTGCTCTATAGAAAATTAAAAGTGCCTTCTATTTTGACACTCATTATATCAATGGCAGTTGGTAGAATAATGGCAGGAGTCATGGTGTTTTTGCTTGCAATTTTCTTCTCAGGAGATTTAGCACCAGTATTTTTAGATCCTATAGCTTTTATAGTTGGAGCAGCTACAACAGGACTTCCGGGAATAATTATTCAGCTTATATTGATACCAACATTAGTTTACAGCATAATGAGATATACTACTATAGATTTAGATTAAATTAAAGGAGTGAGAAAATGAGTGTTTTGATAAAAAATGTAGGACTTGTTCCTATGGATGGAAAAGAAGAATGGATATCGAACACAAATATTTATATATCAGAAGATAAAATAATTCATATAGGTGAAATTAGAGAAGATATAGAAGTAGAGAGAGAAATAGATGGAAAACATAAAATAGCAATGCCAGGACTTGTAAATGCACATACACATATAGGAATGAGTCTACTCAGAAACTTTGCAGATGACATGCCACTGCACGACTGGTTAACTAAAAAGATATGGCCAATAGAGGCAAATTTAACGGGAGAGGATGTATACTGGGCTTCTCTTTTAAGTATGGTGGAGATGATAGAAAGTGGAACTACTGCATTTTGTGATATGTATTTTTTTATGGATGTGGTAGCTAAAGCTCTAGAAGAATCAGGTATGAGAGGAGTGCTTACAAGAGGACTTATAGAAGAACAAGGTCAGTCTAAGAATAAACTTGATGAAACCAGAAAATTATTTAATGACTGGAATGATAAAGCAGATGGAAGAATAAAGGTAATGGTAGCACCTCATGCACCCTATACTTGCAGTCCGGATTACTTAAAAGAAATTATAAGTCTTGCAAAAGAACTAGATACGGGAATTCATATACACCTATCTGAAACTAAAAAAGAACTCGAAGATAGCTTAAAGGAACATGGAAAGACCCCAATCGAGCATGTAGCAGATTTAGGGCTTTTGGATTTTCATACTATAGGGGCTCATTGTGTTCATGTAAACGATAATGATATAAATATAATAAAAGAAAAAGGACTATTTCCAGTAAACAATCCAAGTAGCAATCTAAAACTTGCAAGTGGATTTGCTCCAATAGATTCAATGTTAAAAGCAGGTATACCAGTAGCATTAGGAACTGACGGATCTTCAAGTAATAACAATCTTAATATGTTTGAAGAGATTCATTTAGCTTCAATAATAAATAAAGCAGTGACAGGGGATGCAGTATCAGTTCCAGCTATAAAAGCACTTGAAATGGCTACTATAAATGGAGCTAAGGCTTTAGGATGGGAAGATGAAATAGGTTCAATTGAAGTAGGTAAAAAAGCAGACTTAATTTTAATAGATACAGATAAGTCTCATTTATACCCTCATCATGATCAAATCTCTGCACTTGCTTATTCAACTCAAGGATCAGATGTAGATACAGTAATGGTAAACGGAAAGATACTCATGGAAAATAGAGTCATAAAAACATTAGATGTAGAAAAGATTAAATATATGGCTGAAAAAAGAGCAAAAGATTTAATTAATAGATAGGAAATACAAATATATAGTCATTCTATTTTCCAATTTTGACTTTTGTTAGACTTGTAAATAATCTCCTAGGGGTAGGTGGATAATAAATTCTGTACTCTCACCATATATACTTTTAACTTGTATTTCTCCATCATGAGCTTTAACCATTGATTTTACTATAGCTAGACCTAGTCCAGTTCCCCCTGTATCTTTGTTTCTAGATCCGTCTGCCCTGTAGAATCTATCGAAGACAAAGGGTATATGTTTTTCTTTTATTCCTATTCCATTGTCTTTTATCCTTATAATAACTTTGTTTACATCTTTTCTTTGAAGAGATATTGAGATTTTACCATCTTCATCTATATATTTGATTGCATTTGAAATGAGATTATACATTATTTGTTTTAATTTATCTATGTCCATATAAACCTTTACATTCTCTTCTATATTTTGCTCAATTCCAATATTAGCTTTATTAAACATTGGGGTAAAGGTAGTGATTATATCTTTTATCTCAGTAGAAACATCAAATTTAGTTTTATTTAAAATTATTTTGTCTTCATTTGAATTAAAGGAATCTTTAAGATCATCTACAAGCAAAGTCAATCTATTTATTTCATCCATCAATATAGATAAATGTTCTGGACTAGCTTCCCAGATGCCATCCATTATAGCTTCTAGATGACTTTTTAAAGTTGAGATTGGGGTGCGAAGTTCATGGGAAATATTAGAGGCATATTTCTTCCGAATCTCCTCTTGCCTATATAGTGTCTCACCTAAATAATTGATGCTATTGGAGAGTTCTTTTATTTCTATTGTATTTGTATTTAAGCTAGATTTTTGTTTTAAATTGCCCTTTTGCATTTCAAGTGCAGTGTTTCTTATTTTTATAAGGGGTTTGGTAAGACTAGTAGACAGAAATATACTTGTCAATATGCCAATAATCAAAGCAATTATAGCAGATATAAATAGAACCTTAGTTAAAGCACTTTTAAATATTAAAGCACTCTCAGTTAGATAAGAATTATCTATATAACCTATGATTACAGTTCCAACTTTTTCATCATTTTGAAATAGTGGAAATGCATCTTCTACGTATTGTCCCTCCATCATTCCTTGACTTTTCATCATTTTTCTATGCATATTTCCTATTCTATGCATCTTATCAGAAGAGTATAAAAGTTTATCTTCTAAGTTTTTAATTTTAATATTTAAGTTTTCTAGTGAAGAATAAGAAGAAATTTGTCTTTCATATAATTTATATCCGTTTTCTTCATACAATTCATTTATTTCACTGCTTATTTTTTCTAATTTTTTTCCTTGTTCGTCTACTAAGTACTTATCAAATCTATTGTTTATGATTGAATTTGAAATCAAACTAACAACAAAGATAGATAAGAGTATTGCTGAAACAAAAAATAGGGTTATTTTTCTGGACAATTTCATAGTTTCACATCCTTTTTAATTATCTATATTATAACATCTAAATATGTATCTTTTGTGAAGAAAAACATTAATCAGACAATATAATTTATTTATTTTCTTCATATTTCCTTCACAATCTATAGATATAATGAATTTATAAATTGAAAGGAGATGTTTTAAATGAAAAGGATGTTAATGGTAGGAGCGTTGGTATTTACAATGGCAGTAGGAACATTTACTGTATATGCAGATTCAAATGAGGTGAATGGATTTTCACTTGGAAGAGGATATCACCATATGGGTGGAGGGGAATTTAATAGAGGCATGGATTTAAATGGAGAAGAAAGAGAAGAGCTATTAGAGAAGAAAAAAGAATTCTTTGAAAATCAAAGCAATTTAACCGATGAAGAGAGACAAGAATTGTTTAAGGAAATGCAAGAAGAAAGAGTAAAATCTAGGGAAGAAAGAATAAACAAGGCTCTTGAAGAGGGAACAATGACTGAAGAACAGGCAAGAGAATTAAGAGCACACTGTGCTGAAATGGCTAAACTTCATGAGGAAAATGGATTTATTGGTGGAAAGTTTCAAGGAGCAAATCCAGGTAGAAGACATGGTGGCGGTATGATGGGTGGAAAAAGATTTTAATTAAATAAAGGCTAAATAGAGAAGAGGTATTTCATAACTACTAAATTAGTTGTGAAATACCCCTTTTTTAGTTGTGAGCATTGAATTTATACCCTATACCATATACTGTCTGGATATAGTTTGGGGATTTAGGAGTATTTTCAATTTTATGTCTAATGTTTTTTATATGAGTGTCTATAGTTCTATCAAAACCTTCATAGTCATAACCAAGTGAAGCTTCGATTAATTGTTCCCTAGACAGTACTTGATTAGGAGCAGATACTAATGCAAATAAGATTTTAAATTCATTTGAGGTTAAACTTATTTCATTTCCAGACTTTTTAACTATCATTTTATCAAGTTCTATTTGTAAATCTCCATCATTAAAATATAACTTTTCTGCTAATGGACTACTATTTCTATAAGATCTTCTGAGTAATGCCTTTACACGACTAACTAATTCTCTAGGGCTAAATGGCTTTGATACATAGTCATCTGCACCTATAGATAGGCCTGTAACCCTATCCTCTTCTTCAGTTTTAGCTGTTAACATTATAATAGGAACATTAGATGTAGACCTTACCCTTTTACAGACCTCTTTTCCAGATAAAATAGGTATCATTAAATCAAGTATTATCAAATGTATATCTTCTTCACGAAATAATTTCATTGCACTTTCGCCGTCATAAGCCTTAAATACATTGAAATTTTCTTTTTCTAAATATGCAATTATTACATCGGAAATATTTTTTTCATCTTCAACCACTAAGATATTCATATTCTCCAAAGAAATCACCTCAAATTTAATATACCCAAAAATAAATGTAATAGACCAAGCAAAAAAATAGAATAAAATTCATTTAAATTTCTCTTTTATTTTGGAACACTTTATGCTATAATCAATATAATATTAAAACATACTAAAATACTATGAATTGGTAAAGTAAGTTATCGGGCGTATCACAGAGAGGATTCTAATGTTGAGAAGAATCTATACAAGAGATATCTGAAGTGCACCAAGGAGTTTATAGTCGAAAATCAGTAGACTTATAGGGCAGTTCCCCTTACAGAACTAGGGTATCAATGTACCTGAAATGAGCTGGGATATTATCCTAAGCAGAGTGGAACCGCGAAACTAACCTTTTGCCTCTGTATATTTATTTATACATGGGTAAAAGGTTTTTTTATATTGTTTTGATTAAAATAAAATTAATAGGAGGAAAATAAATGATATTAAATAATATTTACGAATCAATAGGTAAAACACCTATTGTAAAATTAAACAATTTAGTAGGAGAAAATATGTCAGATATATTGGTAAAGGCGGAAGGATTTAATCCATCAGGAAGTGTAAAAGATAGGGCAGCTCTATATATGATAGAAGGAGCTGAAAGAGAAGGTAAGTTAAAAAAAGGTGGAACAATCATAGAACCTACAAGTGGAAATACAGGCATAGCTTTAGCGATGATAGGAGCTACTAAAGGATATAGAGTAATACTAGTAATGCCAGATAGTATGAGTATGGAGAGAAGAAAAATATTAAAGGCTTACGGAGCAGAGCTAATATTAACTCAAGGAAAGTTTGGAATGTCAGGTTCAGTAGGAAGGGCAAAAGAGCTTGCTAAAGATAAAGGATACTTTATGCCTGATCAATTTTCAAATGAAGATAATGCAAAAGCTCACTATGAAACTACAGCAGAGGAAATATTAAAAGATATAGAAGGAAAACTTGATGTATTTATAGCAGGAGTAGGTACTGGTGGAACAGTATCTGGAGTGGGCAGGAAATTAAAAGAAAAAATACAAGGAATTTCTATAGTAGCAGTAGAGCCAACTAAGTCTCAGGTATTAGCGGGGAAGGATCCTGCACCACATGGGCTTCAAGGACTAGGAGCAAATTTTTTACCAAGCATACTTGATAGAAGTGTAATAGATGAGATAATTTCTATTGATGATGAAGACGCTCTCAAATATGCAAGACTACTTGGAGAAAAAGAGGGAATACTAGCTGGAATCTCATCAGGTGCAAATTTAGCTGCTGCAATTAAAGTGGCAAAGAGACTAGGAAAATCTCATAGAGTGCTTACCATATTACCTGATACAGGAGAAAAGTATTTATCTACAGATTTATTCAATGGAGAGTGATGTAGATGATAAAATTTTTAAAGGAGCAAGGTAGAAATGTATTAAAAAAAGATCCAGCTGCAAAAAGTTTGTTTGAGGCTATAATCTCATCTCCAAGTATAAAAGCCATGTGGTATCACAAAATAGCAAATAAACTATATAAAAAAGATCATACAATTCTTTCAAGAATAATTTCTCAGAGGGCTAGAAGAATTACAGGTATAGAAATACATCCAGGAGCTAAGATTGGAGAAAATGTATTCATAGACCATGGAATGGGAGTAGTTATAGGGGAAACAGCAGAAGTTGGAAATAATGTGCTTATGTATCATGGGGTTACACTAGGGGGTGTGGGGGGAGAGAAAAATTCAAAGAGACATCCTACTGTTGAAGATGATGTAATAATAGGTTCAGGCGCTAAGGTTCTAGGACCTATTACTATTGGTAGAGGCTCTAAAATAGGTGCTAATGCAGTAGTTATAAAAGATGTACCACCTTATTCAACAGCAGTAGGAATACCGGCTAAGATAGTCTTGAAAAATCAATATAAGAAATCTTTAGCTGATTATATATCTCCTCAATGGATATATATGAGTAAGGATATATTATGAAGAGAAGATTAGTATTATGAAATAAATGCATTGACAACATAAAATAATGATATATCATATAATATAAGAAACATAAAATGTAGATGAATAATAGTAGCTAGGCTAAGGATCTAGAGCAATCATAAACTGAAAGCCTGGTGATACTATTTTGCTGATGGGAGTGACGATATGGAAAAGAAAACAGTATTTAGTGGAGTACAGCCATCTGGAGCTTTGACTATAGGTAATTACATTGGAGCAATTAAAAACTGGGTAGAACTTCAAGATGAATATGATTGCAATTATTGCATAGTTGATATGCACGCAATTACAGTACCTCAAATACCAAAGGATTTAAGAAAAAACACATTAGATGTACTTGCGCTTTATCTGGCATGTGGAATAGATCCAGAAAAAAGTACTATATTTATACAATCACATGTGCCAGCACATGCAGAACTTACATGGGTATTAAATACAATATCATATATGGGTCAACTAAATAGAATGACACAGTATAAAGAAAAATCCAGAAGATCTGAAGACAATTTAAATGCAGCACTCTTCACTTATCCAGTTTTAATGGCTTCGGACATACTTCTTTATGGAACAGATTTAGTTCCAGTAGGAGAAGATCAAAAGCAACATTTAGAACTGTCTAGAGATTTGGCCGAGAGATTTAACAATAGATATAGTGATACCTTTGTAGTTCCGGAGCCACTTATAAAAAAAGAAGGTGCAAGGATAATGAGCCTTCAAAATCCAGATTCTAAAATGTCTAAATCAGATATCGATGAAAATGGATATATTCTTATTTTAGATGATGAGAATACTATAAGAAGAAAAATAAAAAGAGCAGTCACTGATTCTCTTGGAGTAATATCATACAATGATGAACAAGATGGACTTAAAAACTTACTCACAATATACAGTATTTTTTCAGGAGAAGAAATACCTGACATAGTAAAGAAATATGAGGGAGAAGGCTACGGCAAATTTAAAAATGACCTTGCAGAAGTAGTAGTAGAAGGACTTAGACCAATTCAAGATAGATACAATAAGATAAGAAATAACAAAGAGTATTTAGAAAAAGTATATAGTGATGGGGCAGAAAAAGCAGAACAAAAGGCAAGAAAGATACTTAGAAAGGTTTATAAAAAGATAGGATTTATCCCTAGATAATAAAAACAATCGCAAAAACGACAAATTCAATCTAGATAAAGCTAGATAAAGAAAATATGCTTAGAAACTAACTTTTATTTAAAAGTAGTTTTCTAAGCATTCTTTAATTTTATTATTACCATCTTTTCAATTTATTTTCAAGAATTGATATTATCTTATACATTAATGCGGATATAATAGCTAGTATAAATACACTCATCATCACAATATCCAATTTGAATACTTGACCTCCATATACTATTAAATAGCCAATTCCTGCTTTGGAAACCAGGAATTCTCCGACTATTACCCCAACCCATGAAAGGCCAATATTTATCTTAAGAGTGCTCATAAGAGTTGGTATAGAATGTGGAAGAACTATTTTATTTAAAATTTGAAATTTAGATGCACCAAATGTATTTAATAATTTTATTTGATCTTTGTCGACACTTACAAAACCTGAAAACATATTCATTATTGTAACAACAATTGAAACTGTAATGGCTGTAACTATGATGCCACGGTAACCTGCACCTACCCAGATAATGATAATAGGAGCTAGGGCAGTTTTGGGAAGACTATTCAAAACAACTAAATAGGGATCCAAGACTTTTGCCAAAAAATCTGACCACCAAAGTCCAATAGCTATTAAGATACCTAATATAGTTCCAGCTAAAAATCCTACTACAGTTTCAAATACTGATATTCCTACATGATAAAACAAATTACCCTGCCTTATATAAGTCAAGAAAAGCATCCATATTTGAGAAGGATAGCTGGTTAAAAATGTATCTATCCATTTTAAATGGGCAGCTATTTCCCAAAGACTAAGTGACAAGACAAGTATTCCAATTTGGGCAAATAATACATTTCTTTTTCTTTTTTTCAAATTTATTAAATAATCTTTATGCTCATTAGATATATTTTTTTTAGACATGCACATCCAACTCCTTCCAGATCTTATTGAAATAATGTCTAAACTCAGGAGCTTCCCTACACTTAAGAGGAGTTCTTACTCCTTCAGGGCAAGAAAGATTTATTTCTATAATTTCCTTTATTTTAGCTGGCCTATTTGAAAGTACAATTATTCTATCTGATAAACTAATAGCTTCAGCTATATCATGAGTTACAAGAAGTGCAGTTCTGTTTTCTCTTTTAAGTATTATACCTATTTCATCGGAGATTGCAAGTCTTGTCTGATAGTCAAGTGCGGAGAATGGTTCATCCAACAATAGTAAACTAGGTTCTAGCAAAAGAGTACGTACAAGAGCTACCCTCTGTCTCATGCCACCAGATAATTGACTGGGATATGAATTTATAAAATCGACTAGACCATATTTTCCGAGCATTTCTCTAGCCCTATCATAATCTTCATCACTTAACTTTTTCTGGATTTCTAGTCCAAGAACTACATTGTCCAAAATTGTTCTCCATTCCAATAATTGATCTTTTTGAAACATATATCCAATATTCCTATGAGATTTATTTATCTTAGATCCATCTATAAAGGTTTCGCCTTTACTTGGAACAATAAGACCTGCTGCTATGGATAGTAAGGTGGATTTTCCACATCCACTAGGACCTACAATACCTAAAAGTTCACCCTGTTTTACTTCTAAAGATATATCTTCAATAGCTTTGGTTTCTCCATCTAAACTATGATAAATCATCTCTATATGTTTAAATTGTACTACTATTTTTTCATTCATTTCAGACCCCCTAGTTCCTAATATATAGTACTTTATTGTATTCCTATAGTAATGAATATGTGAAATTAGATAATATTAATTTTATTAAATAGCTAAAAAATGATATAATGATTAAGTAAAGATTTTGAAGGAGTGATTAGATTGCATCAATATAAGGGGAAATTAATAGTACATACAGGTTCTATGTTTTCGGGTAAGACTTCTAGTCTTGAAAAGGATGTCAAGAGATTTAATATAGCAGGATATAGAACAGTAGCTTTTAAACCTGCAGTAGACACCAGGCATCCACAATGTAAAATAGTAACACATGATAATACTTATTTAACTGCTGTGTGGGTAAGCAATATAAGTGAAATTAATGAACATTGCAGAGGCAATGAATTAGATGTAATAGCAATAGATGAAGTACAATTCTTAGAAGGGGAGATACAAGAAATAATAAAATCTATAAATAGATTTTTATCACAAGGTATTACAGTTGTAATAGCAGGACTTGATATGGATTTTACTGGAAAGGCTTTTGAAATAGTAAAGGAGTTAATGCCAATAGCAGATTATTTATATAAGCATCATGCAGTATGCGTAAAATGTGGAACGGATGCATGGGTAAGCCATAGAAAGACTGAAGAAAAGGAAAGAATAGTAATAGGGGCATTAAATGAATACGAGCCACTTTGCAGAAAATGTTTTTTAGATTCTGAAGCAAATTAAATATGAGAGGTACACAATAATTAATTTATTTTGAAAGAAGGGTAAATTTGAATAATAAAGGTAATAATTATATAAATTTTGAACCATCTAAGGCTTCTATATATGAGGAAACTAATAAAGATAGGTTTTACTTATTTAAGGATGATAAACTTTTAGTCAAAGTAGAAGATGATAAGTGTTTTATCCCAGGAAGAAAAGCAGTAGATAAAGAAGATATAGATTATTTTCAATGCTTAGGAGCGTATAAAGGGGTCAACTGCTATTCGGGAGAGATTTACAAAACTCCAGATTGTGGAGAGTATCAATTTATTGATCTAAGAGAATACTCTAGAAAAACAAGTGAAGAGGACTTCTTGGTGTCAGGGAAGGCTAAACTTTTAAATAATTACATGAAAAATAACAAGAGGTGTTCAGTTTGTGGCAATATAATGACAGATAAAATAGATGACGATAAGGCTAGATACTGTCCAAATTGTGGTCATACTATATGGCCTACAACATCACCAGCGATAATAGTTGCTGTAACAAAAGGAGACAAGCTTTTATTAGCCCATAATAGTATGTTTCCAGAGGGAATGTATTCTGTTGTAGCAGGATTTGTTGAGATGGGAGAAACATTTGAAGACTGTGTTAAAAGAGAAGTGTTTGAAGAGACTGGAATAAAGATACATAATATAAAATATTTTGGTTCGCAAGCTTGGCCTTTTCCAAATTCTATGATGATAGGGTTTACAGCAGAGTATTTAGAGGGAGATATAAATGTAGACAATGTAGAAATAGTCCATGCAGATTGGTTTACAAAAGAAAAAATTCCTGGGAAATATAAAAAGTCAATAAGTATAAGCTCAAAATTGATAGAGTGGTTTTTAAATAGATAGTGCAAAATGACTTAAATAAAAAATCCAGATTTGGAGGATTACTTCCATATCTGGATTTTCATTAAAAGCTTAGTTCTTCTTTGTGTACTGCTACGCTTAGTATGATTCCTATACAAATTAGATTGCTTAATTGGAATGTTCCACCGTAGCTTACAAATGGTAGCGGTATACCAGTAATCGGCATAAGTCCTATCGTCATTCCTATATTTTCCCATATATGGAAGAGGAACATGCCTAAAAACCCTATTACCATAAGTGAACCAAACATATCTTTTGATTTTTTAGCTATTCTTATAAATCTAGATAAAAGAACAAAGTATAAAAATATAAGGGCAACTCCTCCAATAAAACCAAGTTCTTCTACAATAACTGGGAATATGTAGTCTGTTTGTTTTTCAGGGATATAATTAAATTGAGTATATACTCCCTCAAATAAACCTCTACCAAATACTTTTCCAGAACCTACTGCAATTTTTCCCTGCATTGCCTGATATCCAGTATCAGAAATATCCCTTTCAGGTTCTAGGAAATTAAAGAAACGATTTTTTTGATAAGTGTCTAATTTAAACCAAAGTACAGGTAGGCTAAGAAGTCCAATTCCAAGGGCGTATAAAAAGTATTTAAATTTAACTCCTCCTATGAATAACATTGCTGCTATAAAGAAAATAAAGACCATAGCAGTACCAGCATCTGGTTGAAGAAGTATAAGAAATACTGGGAAAAGTGCAAATGCTAATATCTTAAGAAGTGTAAAGGGGTCATTTATAGTGTCCTTGTTGTTATCTATAAACTTAGCTAGTGATATAATGAGACCGATTTTTACAAATTCAGATGGCTGAAAAACTATTGGGCCAATCTTAAGCCAAGAATCTGCACCCCATTTTTCTGCACCAAACCCCCAAAATACAACAGCCAATAGAAGTAAATTGCATATTATGTATATAGGGATATAGAGTTTACCAAGGAATTGATAATCAAGTATAACAATTATAAAAATAGCAAATAATCCAAGACATGTAGAAATTGCTTGAGTTTTTACAAATTTAAGAGTTTCAAAACTTAGAGTAGCACTATATATCATAAGTATTCCATAGCCACATAAAAGCAAAGTAGTTAAGATAAGTATATAATCAAATTGTTTATAATTTTTTTTATTTAAGTTTAGCAAGACAATACTTCCTTTCTAAAATATAAATTGATAAATTAATTCTAAAATTAATTATAACACATTTAGATAGCAACAAGTAGTTAAAAAAAGATGACAATGTGGTATATTAAGATAGGAAGGATGATAAAATAGATGAATTCATTAAAACAATTTATAAAAGATAAATCTGTAGAACTAGGCATAGATATATGTAGATTTACAGATTGTGAACCGCTTTTAAATTTAAAGGATTACTTGAATTATAGAGTGGAGAACAATTTAACTACAAGTTTTGAAGAAAAGGATTTGATGAAGAGACTAGATCCTAAACTTACTTTACCTTCTTGCAAATCAATTATAGTTATAGCAATGTCTTATAATGTAGATATAGAAGAAAAAATACAATATAAGTTAAAGGGAAGACTTTCCAAATCTTCTTGGGGAATTGACTATCATAAAATCTTAAATGAGAAAATGGAACTATTAATTGATGAAATAAAAATAAAACAAGATTTTAAGTATAAACATTTTGTAGATACAGGACCTTTAATAGATAGAGAATTAGCAAAAAAATCAGGAGTTGGATATTATGGCAAAAATTCATCTATAATAAATGATGTGTATGGTTCTTTTATTTTTATAGGATATATACTTACAGATTTAGATATAGAAAAGGATTCTCAGCTTGAAGGGAAATGTGGAGATTGTGATCTATGTCTAAGGGCATGCCCTACAGGAGCATTAGAATCCAAATATACGATAAACCCTAAGAAGTGCATATCATATTTAACTCAAACAAAAGATAACATCCCACTTGAATATAGAGAAAAAATGGGAATTAAAATATATGGATGTGATACATGTCAGGATGTATGCCCTAAAAACAGAGGTGTAAAAAAGTCCAGAAACAAAGAATTTGTTCAAAGTATTACTAGTGGATATATGGATATAGAAGAACTTCTTGTTATATCTAATAGGCAGTTTAAAAAGAAATATGGTCATATATCAGGAAGCTGGAGAGGGAAAAGGACATTAAAGAGAAATGCCATAATATCACTGGGAAATATGGCGAATATGGAAAATTTACCCATCTTGATTGACCAACTAAAATATCAAGACTCTATGATGATAGAATATATAAATTGGGCAATAGTAAATACATTTTTAAAGAATTAATTGAAAATTAACATTAATAATACTATTTTATATATTGCAATTAGCTAAGAATTGTGATAAAATTTGTATAAAATAAAAACTAAATAAAAATCGGAGAAAATATGAATAAAAAACATGGTTCTCAAAAAAATATAATTGATTGTAATATTAAAACCCATAGGAATATTTCTGTGGGTTTTTTGCTATCCACTTTAGCTTGATAATGGAGTAATTTGGAAATGGGATATGTGTTTAATAAGATATAACTCTATACTGAGGCATATATTAGATAATATTAGGAGGTGAAAAACAAAAGTTTAAGCTTATCTAAATGAGAAGGGAAGTGATAAGAAAGTTGCAAGTTTATTCAAGCTTTTAAAAAATAATAAAAAGAGGTGTTAAAATGTTAACTAATCCCGTATTAATATCTGTAATAGTAATGTTGGGCCTTTGTTTAGTAAAAGTAAATGTTCTTATAGCGCTTATAATAGCTGCCTTGGTTGGCGGTGGAATTGCAGGGCTTGGAATGTTCCCTACCATGGAAATTTTGATTGGTGGTATGGGTGGAGCCGCAGAAACTGCATTATCTTATATCTTACTTGGTGCTTTAGCTTTTGCAATAGGTAAAACAGGAGCAGCTGAATTATTAGCAATAAAAATAGGCAATATAATAAAAGATAAAAGAGTTATGTTTATACTTATATTAGCAGGTATAGCATCCTTATCTCAAAACTTAATACCTGTTCATATATCTTTTATACCAATACTTATACCACCACTAATTGGTGTTATGAATAAACTTAAAATAGACAGAAGAGGGGTTGCATGTGCATTAACCTTTGGACTTAAAGCTCCTTATATAATGTTACCCGTTGGTTTTGGATTAATATTCCATGGAGTTATAGCAGAAGCATTAACAGCCAATGGTTTAACAGTAATAGATACCAATGTATGGAAGTCTTTGACTATTCCAGGAATGGGTATGATAATAGGACTATTAATCGCAGTGTTTGTAACCTATAGGAAACCTCGCGATTATGAAGATAGGGAAGTAATTGAAGTTGATACAGAATATACTGCTGAGTCAAGTTTTACAAAACAACATATAGGAGCATTGCTTGGAGCTGTAGCAGCTTTTGCAATTCAAATAATCGTTGGTTCACTTCCTCTTGGTGCTGTGGTTGGGCTAATTATAATGTTAGCTTTCGGAGCATTTGATTGGCTAGAAATGGATGATGTAATAAATGGAGGTATTGGCATCATGGGCTTTATAGCTTTTGTAATGCTAGTAGCATCTGGTTATGGTGATGTTATAAGGGCAACTGGGGGAGTAGATGCTTTGGTAGCAGCAAGTGTATCTATTATGGGTGGTAGCAAGTTAATTGCTGCATTTGTAATGCTTCTTATAGGGCTTATAATCACAATGGGTATCGGTACGTCATTTGGTACAGTTCCAATACTAGCAGCAATATTTGTACCACTTGCATTAGAACTAGGATTTAGTACACCAGCTATTATAGCATTAGTAGGTACTGCAGGAGCGCTTGGAGATGCTGGTTCGCCAGCCTCAGATAGTACGCTTGGACCTACAGCCGGATTAAATGTTGATGGACAACATGACCATATATGGGATACAGTTGTACCAACATTCATTCACTATAACATACCATTAATAATAATGGGCACAATAGCAGCAATGGTACTTTAAACTTAATAATAAGCGTAGAGATTATTTAGAGAAATTTGAATTTCTCTACGCTTTTTATAATTTTGTAGGATAATCATATGAGCAAATAAAATAATGGAGGGATTATATGTCAACAATAATGTTAGATGGAGATAGCCTTAATTTAGAAAAATTCATAAAAATAGTAAGAGGTAATGAAAAGATAGATTTACCTAAGGAAGTAAAGGCCAAGATGCAAAAATCTAGAGATTTAGTAGATAAATATGTAGATGAAGAAAAAGTAGTATATGGTATAACTACTGGCTTTGGTAAGTTTAGTGATGTAAGTATATCAAAAGAAGATACTAAAAAACTACAGAAAAACTTAATAATGAGTCACTCTTGTGGAGTTGGGGAAATATTTAGTGTAGAAGAAGCGCGCGGAGTAATGTTACTTAGAGTTAATGCCCTTTCAAAAGGATTTTCAGGAATTAGACTTTCAACTGTACAAACTCTTATAGATATGATAAATAAAGGTGTTACTCCTGTAATACCACAACAAGGTTCACTAGGTTCAAGTGGAGACTTAGCACCACTTTCTCATATGGTACTTGTAATGTTTGGAGAGGGAGAGGCTATATATGAAGGAGTTAGGATGACTGGTAAAGAGGCTATGGACAAGGCTGGAATAGAGACTATAGAGCTTACTGCAAAGGAAGGCCTAGCTCTAATTAATGGTACTCAAGTGATGACTTCCGTTGGCGCACTTACCATTTATGACGCTTTAAATTTAAGCAAAATGGCAGATCTTTCTGCTGGACTGACCAATGAAGCACTAAATGGTATAGTAGATGCCTATGATCCTAAGGTTCATCAAGCAAGAAAACAAATCGGTCAAATTAATACAGCTAAAAATTTACTTTCAATATTAGAAGGAAGCAAGAATACTACAAGACAAGGTGAAATTAGAGTTCAAGACGCATATGCTCTAAGATGTACACCTCAAGTTCATGGTGCAAGTAAAGATTGTCTACAGTATGTAAAAGAAAAAGTAGAAATTGAAATGAATGCTGCTACAGACAATCCACTTATATTTCCAGATGAAGAAGAAGTAATATCAGGTGGGAACTTCCATGGAGAGCCTATGGCACAAGCTTTTGACTTTATGAAAATAGGTGTTGCAGAACTTGCAAATATCTCTGAAAGAAGATTAGAGAGAATGGTAAATCCAGCTCTTAGTGAAGGACTTCCAGCATTCTTAGTAGAAGAAGGTGGAATAAATTCTGGATTTATGATAGTTCAATATGCAGCAGCAGCTTTAGTTTCTGAAAACAAGGTATTAGCACATCCAGCAAGTGTAGACTCTATACCATCATCAGCTAATCAAGAAGATCATGTATCTATGGGAACTATTGCAGCTAGACATGCTAGAGATATTTTAGCAAATTCAAGAAGAGTGGTAGCTATGGAAATTCTTGGAGCTTGTCAAGCTATAGATTTAAGAGGAGATAAAGGCTTAGGCAAGGCAACAAAAGAAGTATATGATTTAATAAGAAAAGAAGTATCAATGGTGAAAGAAGATAGAATTATGCATATAGATATAGAAAAAGTAGAAGCTATAATGAAGAGTGAAAGCTTGATAAGAGCAGCTGAAGAGAAAATTGGAGAAATATTATAGGAGGAAAAAGTATGCCAACAAATATAAATATTGCAGACGCAATGACAATAAAATTACCAAATATATTGCCAGCTAAAAAAAAGTTTGTCCAAGGAATAAGAAGAGCACCTGTAAGACAACTTACATTAAATGAAAGAGAAATAAAACTAGCACTAAAAAATGCCTTAAGATATATTCCAGAGGAATTACATGAGGAATTAGCACCTGAATTTTTGGATGAATTATTAACTCACGGTAGAATATATGGATATAGATTTAGACCAGACGGAAAGCTATATGGAAAGCCAATAGATGAATATAGGGGCAAATGTATAGAAGGTAAAGCTTTCCAGGTAATGATAGACAATAACTTGGATTTCGATGTAGCTCTTTACCCATATGAGTTGGTAACCTATGGGGAAACAGGTCAGGTTTTTCAAAATTGGATGCAATACAATTTGATTATGATGTATTTAGAGGAACTAACTGATACACAAACCCTAGTTATATCTTCAGGTCACCCAATGGGATTGTTTAAATCAGCTAAAAATAGCCCAAGAGTTATCATTACAAACTCTTTAATGATAGGTATGTTTGACAATCAAGCTCAATGGATAAAAGCTCAGGCAATGGGAGTAGCTAACTATGGACAGATGACTGCTGGTGGATGGATGTATATAGGACCACAGGGAATAGTTCATGGAACATATAATACAATCATAAATGCAGGAAGAATGAAGCTTGGTATAGCAGATGATAAAGACTTAAAAGGACATCTATTTGTATCCTCAGGACTTGGTGGAATGAGTGGAGCACAGGGAAAGGCTGCTAAAATAGCGAATGCAGTATCTATAATCGCAGAAGTGGATCAATCTAGAATAAATACAAGACTAGAACAAGGCTGGATAGATAAGTCCTATGAAGATTTAGAACAATTATTTAAAGATACACATAAGGCCATGGAAGAAAAATTAGCAATGGCATATGCATATCATGGAAACATAGTAGATCTTTTAGAATATGTAGTAGAAAACAATATAGATATAGAGTTATTATCAGATCAAACATCATGCCATGCACCGTATGATGGAGGATATTGTCCGCAAGGATTGACATTTGAAGAGAGAACAGAGATGTTAAATGAAGACAAGGACGAGTTTATAAAATTAGTAGACAAAACTCTTGTTCATCACTTTGAATTAATTGAGAAACTAGTAGACAGGGGAACGTATTTCTTTGACTACGGAAATAGTTTTATGAAGGCAGTATTTGATGCGGGAGCAAAAGAAATATCTAAAAACGGGCTAGATGAATCAGAAGGATTTATATTCCCATCATATGTAGAAGATATCATGGGACCAATGCTATTTGACTATGGATATGGACCATTTAGATGGGTATGCTTAAGTGGAAAACATGAAGATTTAATAAAGACAGATCATGCAGCAATGGATGTCATTGATCCTGATAGAAGGGGCCAAGATAGAGATAACTATATTTGGATAAGAGATGCAGAAAAAAATGGACTTGTAGTCGGAACTCAAGCTAGAATTCTCTATCAAGATGCTCTGGGGAGAAGAGATATAGCCCTTAGATTCAATGAAATGGTAAGAAATGGTCAAATAGGTCCTGTAATGCTAGGAAGAGATCATCATGATACAGGTGGAACAGACTCTCCATTTAGAGAGACTTCAAATATAAAAGATGGTAGTAATATAATGGCAGACATGGCAACACAGTGCTTTGCAGGAAATGCAGCAAGAGGAATGAGCCTAATAGCTCTTCATAATGGTGGAGGAGTAGGAATAGGAAAATCTATAAATGGTGGATTTGGAATGGTTTTAGATGGCAGTGAAAGAGTAGATGAAATATTGAGATTATCTATACCATGGGACACAATGGTAGGAGTATCCAGAAGATCGTGGGCAAGAAATAATCACGCTATAGAAACATCCATAGAATACAATAAGAAATTTCAAGGCGAAGATCATATAACTATACCGTTCGTGCCAAATGAAGATTTGATAGATAGAGTAATGAAGGAAAAATACAAGAAGTAAAAAAGGATGATTTTATGAAAGCAACACTAATAATAAAAAATATTGACAATTTAATCACCCTACAAGGAGAAAATAGAGCCAGAAGTGGTGAGGAGTTAAAAGATATAGGATTAATACAGGGAGGAATTCTTGCTATAAAAGATGATGAGATAATCTATGCTGGCAAGGGAGAACTTCCTGATGACATAGAAATAGATGGAAACACCCAGATATTAGATGGAAAAGGAAAAACAATAACTCCAGGGTTAATAGATTCTCATACCCATTTAGTACATGGGGGTTCTAGAGAAAACGAACTAGATATGAAGTTAAAGGGAGTAGCATATCTAGATATTTTAGCAGCTGGTGGTGGAATTCACAGTACTATGAATTCTACTAAAGATGCAAGCTTTGAGGAACTCTATGAAAAGGCCAAAAAGAGTTTAAATACTATGCTATCCTTTGGTGTTACAACAGTAGAGGGGAAATCTGGATATGGTATAGAGGATTTTGATACTGAAATTAGACAATTAGAAGTTGCTCACAAACTAAATGAAAATCATCCAGTGGATGTAATCTCTACATTTATGGCAGCTCATTCTATACCAAAACAATATAAAGATGATCCTGAAAAATTTGTGGATATAATTATAAACGAAATGATACCAGTTGTAGGAGAGAAAAACCTAGCCGAGTTTTGTGATGTATTTTGCGAAGAGGGAGTATTTAGTATAGATCAATCTAGAAGAATTTTACTTGCAGCAAGAGAACATGGAATGGAACTTAAGATTCATGCAGATGAAATAGTTACACTAGGTGGAGCAGAGCTTGCAGCGGAGATAGCTTGTGTATCTGCAGATCATTTGCTTGCAGCTAGTGATAAGGGATTAGAAGCTCTAGCGAATTCAGCTACAATTGCAAATTTACTTCCAGGGACAGCTTTTAATCTTGATGCTGAGTTTGCAAATGCTAGGAAAATGATAGATATGGGAGTAGCTGTGGCAATTTCTACAGATTATAATCCAGGAAGCTGTCCAACGGAAAATCTACAGTTTGTAATGACCTTGTCTTCTCTTAAAATGAAGATGACTCCAGAAGAAGTAATAACAGCTGTGACTATAAATGGAGCTGCTGCTTTGAGCATAGAAGATAAAGTCGGAAGTTTGCAAAAAGGCAAAAAGGCAGATATTGCAATATTTGATGCACCAAATTTACCATATATTATATATCATTTTGGGATTAACCATATTGATACTGTAATTAAAAATGGCAAATTAGTATTTTCCAAACAAGAATTAAAGTTTTAAATCACAAGGAGGAAAAAAATGAAAGTTTTATTAGCCGAAGTAAATATAAGCGAAGGAACAGATTTAGATAAGATAAATCAAGTAAAAGAAGTTTTAATGGAAAATGGAGATTTAGAATTAATAGAGGTAAACTCCGATAAAGACCATAATAGATCAGTATTCACTTATAAAGGATCACCAGAAGCTGTACTTGAAGGGACTAAAAGATTGTCTAAAAAGGCTATTGAATTAATAGATATGAGAACTCAAAAGGGAAGTCATCCAAGAATGGGTGCTGTAGATGTAGTTCCATTTATTCCAGTAAAAAACATGACCACTGAAGAAGCAGTGGAAATATCCAAAGAATATGGTAAATATTTGGGAAGTATTGGGGTTCCAGTCTACTTTTATGAAGAAGCTGCTACTAGAGATGATAGAAAGTCCTTAGTTAAAATAAGAAAAGGTCAATATGAAGCTTTAGAAGAAAAGATGAAGGATGAAAATTGGAGACCAGATGAGGGACCATTTGAATTTAATGCTAAGAGTGGCGCTACAGTTACAGGTTCAAGATTTGCTTTAATTGCATTTAATATAAATCTAGATACTGAAGATTTAGTTTCAGCTAAAAAGGTAGTTAAAGCTATAAGAGGTACAAAGGGTGGATATAAAAATGTAAGGGCAATCGCTTTAGAGATTCCAGATAAAAAGCAAGTTCAAATTTCAATGAATTTAGTTCATTATGAGGAGACACCAATTCACAGAGTATATGAAACAATAAAATCTGAGTTATCTAGATACAATATAAATATAGCAAATACAGAACTAGTAGGACCGGTTCCAGTATATGCATTACAAGAATTATTACAATTCTATATAAAATTAGATGATGATTTTTCAATGGAACAAATATACATGTAAGAAAATCATAAAAACCAGAAAGGAGATATATTTTCTTTCTGGTTTTTTTATTGGTCAAGTGTTAAATATGTGAGTAATTCAGCAATTAAGAGCCTATGATGATAAAATATACAAATTACTCAATGGTAAATATTTTTTTAACAAAGTTATTTAAAAAGCGATAATTTATGTTATAATAATATTATAATAATATTTTTAAAATTTAAGGAGGTTTTATTGTGGGAAATGTACATGAATTAAATTTTTTAAAGGAAAAGATACAAGGATTAAAAGATGATGGCGTATACAGACAACTTCCAGTACTTGGTGGAGCTAACCAGGGAGAAGTTGTGTTAAATGGTAAAAAAGTTATCAATTTATCATCAAATAACTATTTAGGATTTGCAAATCATCCAAGACTTAAAAAAGCTGCTATAGAAGCAGTTGAAAAATATGGTGCAGGTTCTGGGGCAGTAAGAACAATCATTGGAAATATGGATATCCACGAAGAATTAGAAGAGCTTTTAGCTAAATTTAAAAAAGATGATAGGGCATTTTTATATCAATCAGCTTTTAACTGTAATATTGGAACTATAGCAGCTATTACAGATGCAGAAGATCTTATAATATCAGATCAATTAAACCATGCTTCAATCATAGATGGTAGCAGACTTTCAAAAGCCAAAAAAACTATTTTTCAGCATTCTGATATGGATAGTTTAGAACAAGTTTTAAAAGAATCTAGAGATAAATACAAGAATATATTGATAATTACAGATGGTGTATTTAGCATGGATGGAGATGTTGCTAATTTACCTGGAATAGTAGAATTAGCTGAAAAATATGAAGCTATGACATATGTAGATGACTCACATGGTTCAGGAGTATTAGGTGAAAGTGGAAGAGGTACTATTGATCACTTTGGACTTCACGGAAGAGTAGACTTTTCAATGGGATGTCTTTCAAAAGCTATTGGAGTAATGGGAGGATATGTTTCTGGTACTGATGCAATGTATGAATGGTTAAGTCATAGAGCAAGACCATCATTATTTAGTACATCTCTACCACCAGCAGCAATTGGAGCAGTGACTGAAGCTATAACTATGTTAATGGAATCAACAGAATATACAGATAAGCTTTGGGAAAATGGAAGATACTGGAAATCTAAAATAGGTGAGCTGGGATACAATACAGGACATAGTGAAACACCAATCACTCCAGTAATTATTGGAGATGAAGCTAAGACTATGGAATTTAGTAAAAAACTATTGGAAAATGGAGTTTTTGCATCTGCGATAGTATTCCCAACAGTTCCAAAAGGAACAGGAAGAGTAAGATGTATGGTAACTGCTGAACATACAGAAGAACAGTTAGATAGAGCTGCAAAAGCATTTGAAAAGGTTGGCAAGGAAATGAATATATTAAAATAAATACTTTTCTTTTATAAAATCGGGGGCAATCTTGCCCCTATTATTTTTTAAAAAAATAGTGTAATATATGTATTATGAGGTGATAAAGTGATAATAGGAAGCTGTTCTTTAAAACTGATGATTTACCAAGCAAACTCACTAAAAGATAAAAGGCAAGTCTTAAAAAGTATTATTGAAAGAATAAAATCTAGATTTAATGTTTCTATAGCAGAGGTTGATTTAAATGATAAATGGCAGGTTGCAGTAATAGGTATTGTGTGCGTAACAAAGGACAGAAAACATGCAGATCAAATGATTTCACATGTAATAAACTTTATAGATAACGATGGTAGAGTAGAAATATTAGAAGAAAATATAGAAATATTGTAGGTGATAAAGTGAAAAAAATATTATCAAAAGAAAAAATAAATATAGTAATAAAA
>CAZWTU010000013.1:0-32446 GCA_964637035.1 uncultured Tissierellaceae bacterium | reverse complement strand
GGATTTCTCTTAGTTCCAAAATACGCTTCTTCTATCATAATCTCTATTCCATGATCTACCATTACCCTTCTCATTGCCTCCACTGTAAAACCCATACTATAATCATCTGGACCAGCACATACACCTATTAGTATTGCTTTTTTATCCATAGAACCTAATCCACTGGTCCAACTTCCCCTCCCAAAATTAAACATAGAAAAAAGCCTATCAAGAAGTATTTTCATATGAGATGTAACATTGTAATTGTAAGCTGGAGATCCTAAAATTATCCCCTCTGCCATCTTCATCTTATCAATTATTAGGGTAATATCATCATTATAACGGCAGATATTATTTTTAATACACTTCTCACATCCAATACAAACATTTAGCTCAATCTCACTAAGTACAAATTTTTCAACATCTTTTCCTAACAATTCTAATTCTTCTATATAATAATCCATTAGCGTTTCAGTATTTTTCCCACGTCTCGGACTACCTAATACCGCTATCCACTTTCCCATCGTAAATTCCTCCTTGTACAATATAACTTCAATCTACCTATATTAAATTTAATTAACTAATATACTATTAACCTTCTTTATACTATTCTACATCTTCTTTCAAATTCCTTCTTTTTCTAAGGTGTTATTTTTTATATTTGATTTATTTTTTCTTAAGAAAAATTTTATATGAAAATCCCCATTTATTTGGTTAAACATCTTCCCACAGCAGTAATTCTAGCTTCTCAAATAATTTATGAAAACTTAAATGAATTGGGTTTAAACATAGACTGGCTAAAAAATGAAATGAAAAATCAAAATACCAGTAATATAAATGAATTGCTTTACGCTGAAGTCAAGGGTGATGGCTCTCTTTATATAATTAAAAGGTAAAACCGAAAGAAAATATTACTTATTTCCCTCCAGCCCTACCTTTTAGATTTAATTCATTATTATTAATTTACAATTCTATAATATACCCTAGCTGTCCACCTATATACAATGCCATAAGCTACTGCAAATACTAATATTACAATACCAGTAAAAATTAAAAATAATCTTGTATTCGTTAGATTTAATATGGCTAATATTTTACTTACTATTGGAAAGGCTACCATAATATGAATAATTGCAGTAAAAAGTGGTAAGAAAAAAACAGTGAGTATCTGACTTCTAATTGTTCTTTTTACTTCATTTTTACTCATTCCAACCTTTTGAAGTATGGCAAATCTTTCTCTGTCCTCATATCCCTCTGATATTTGTTTGTAGTATATTATAAGAACTGTCGCCACCATAAACAATGTACCTAAAAATATACCTATAAAAAACAGACTTCCATATATAGATAAAAAACTTTGTCTTGATGTATACCTATCTTCAACTACTGCTACTCTTTCAATTGATTCGTTTAGGGTTTGTCTGAGGGTAGAAGCAAAACTAACTTTATCTTCAAATTCCCCTTCAATATCAAAATGGTAATCGTAGTACAAAGAAGCTTCACTACCATCTCTTTCCCCTTCATTTACCCTAGAAATTATAGATTTCATCTCTTCCATATCACGTACTACTATATTTAATTGATTAAATACAGAAGTTGATATGAATTTTATTTTTTCTAAATTCTTTTTTACACTATATTCTCTGTCTAAAATTACAATATTATGATAATTAAAATTAATAGAATCGCTGTTTACAAATACCTCGCCCTCTTTTAATTCTAAATCAACAGCATGTTCTCTGTTGTAATCGTCTAGCAAAAAAACACCAATTCCATAAATGTCTTCAAGAGACCCTTTTTGAATATCAACTTTTCCTGAGAGTTTATTTTCATTTAAATAAGCCACACTTCCAAAACTATAAAGTTTCAGTGGTTCTTTTATCTGGATATTATTCACTTCGGCATGTTCGAGTATTACCCCTTCTATCTCTTCTATATCTTGACCTTCATATACATAATTGGTCATCACTTCTTTGGGATAACGAGTAGCCATTACATCTTCCATACCCACATAAAGTGAAATAGTAGTAGAAAGTACAAGTAGTACAGCTGTACTTAAGATCGCTATATTTGAAAGTCCCACTGCATTTTGTTTCATTCTATATATCATATTTGAAACTGATATAAAGTTATTTTTCTTATAATAAATTTTTTTGTTTCTCCTAAGAAGTTTCATAAACACTATACTTCCTGAAGTAAATATAAAGTAAGTCCCTATGGCAACTAGTATTACGGCTATAAAAAACATATTAATTGCACTAATGGGATTTTCTATGCTAAGTGCAATATAATATCCTATCCCTAGAGATATTATTCCAATTAGTCCTATTAACCAGTTGGATTTAGGTTCTCTTTCTCCTTTTCGTCCACCACTAATTAAATCAATTGGGTTTATCCTTCTTATCTTAATTATATTAAATACAATTTCCAATCCGAAAAGCATAAGGAAAAGAACTACAGTTACTAATATAGATTTTATAGATGCATTTAAACTTATAGAAGTATCTAAGTTTAATATGTTTAGTAAAAAGGCAAACATCAGCTTACTAAATAAGACTCCAAATAATATTCCACATATTAATGAAAATCCTCCGGAATAAATCACCTCATAAAACAATACCCTGCTTATATGTCTTTTTTCCATTCCAAGTACACTATATAAGCCAAGTTCTTTTGTTCTTCTTTTTAAAAGGAAACTGTTTGTATAAAATATAAATATAACTGAAAATATCCCCGCAGTATATACCCCTAAATTTAATATAGTAGCCATTGTAGTATCACCATAAAATCTTCCATTACCAACTTCCTCTGTTATTGTATAAAGAATATAAAATAGTGATACCATTACTATTGAAGAAAAAATATAAGGGAAATAAGTGTTTTTATTCTTATTTATATTATCTCTTGCAAGTTTTTTATATAAATTTTTATTCATCTTTTTTTCCTCCTGATGCTAGAAGGGTTAGTGTATGAGATATCTTTTCAAACATTTCTTCATTTGAGATGTCCCCCTTATATATTTGATGAAAGATTTCTCCATCCTTTATGAACAATACCCTACCCGCATGACTTGCTGCCTTTACACTATGGGTTACCATTAGTATGGTTTGCCCTTTTTTGTTGATTTCAGAAAATATATTTAATAATTGTCCTGATGCTTTAGAATCTAAGGCTCCAGTTGGCTCATCCGCAAATATAATCTCAGGGCCTGTAATCAGTGCCCTAGCAATAGCTGTCCTTTGTTTTTCCCCTCCAGATACTTCATAGGGGAACTTTGTAAGTAAATCACTAATCCCTAAATCCTTTGCAATTGGCCTTAATTTATTATTCATACTTTCATATCCATCACCTGATAATACAAGGGGTAAGAATATATTATCTTCCAATGAAAAGGTATCCAGTAAATTAAAGTCTTGAAATACAAATCCTAAGTGTTCACGGCGAAATTCTGCCAACCCTTTTTCTTTCATAGAACTAATACTTTTGCCCCTTAAAAGTACTTCTCCACTAGTAGGTTTATCAAGGGAAGCCAATATATTAAGAAGGGTAGTTTTCCCTGAACCAGATTCCCCCATTATAGCTAAATACTCCCCTTCTTCTACTGAAAATGTAATATCTGATAATGCCTGAACTTGATTACCACCAAATCTTGTAGTAAATATCTTTTTTATATTCTTTACAGTTAATAGTTCCATTGCTTATTCCTCCAATTTCTTTCATTATATATAATTATAAATGAAAAAGAAATGTATAGCCTTGGCTTTGGCTTACATTTCTTTATTTAACCTTACATTTTTGTAAGAAACTATTCTATTTCAAGTTTTCTATAGGATAAGTCTATTTTTACTTTAGTTCCAATATCTATTTTGGATAAAATAGATATTTTATGACCTAGATTATCTAAGATTCTTTTACTTAAATATAATCCTAGTCCTGTAGACTTTTCATTTATTCTACCACTATATCCTGTAAATCCCCTTTCAAATATTCTAGGAATATCCTCTTTCCTAATACCTATTCCCGTATCTTCAATAATTAAAGTAGTGCTTTCCAGATATATTGAAATTTGACCATTATCAGTATATTTAAGGGAGTTTGATAAAATCTGTTTTATCACAAATAATAACCACTTTTCATCTGTAATCACCCTAATATCTCTTTCTTCTAAATTTAATCTTATACCCTTGTATATGAATAACTTGGAATGCGATTTTATTGCCTTTTTAATTATTCTTTGAACTGAATATTTTTCCAGCTTTAAATCCTGTGACATACTGTCTATTCTAAGATATTCAAGAGCCATATCTACATACTTTTCTATTTCAAAAATTTGCAATTCTAAGTCCTCATATATATCTTCATCCTTTGATTGAAGTAAAAAATCTATTGCTGATAATGGTGTCTTTATTTGATGAGTCCATATTGTATAATACTGTATTAAATCTGTATGTTTTTTATCGGCTTTTGAAATTAAATCTATTTTTTCTCCATATAATGTATGGATTAAGTCTTGATAATTCTTTTCTTCTAAAGTCTTAGGCTCAGGAAGGTTTTCCAGAGTAACTGAAATATTGTTTTTAATATTTACTAATTTACTATGCTTATAATAATATTTATAGAAATCATATATAATTAATATTAATCCAATAACTGAGCAAATAAGAGTAGCATAAAAAATTGTATCCAGTGGCAAATGATAAAGATAAAAAACTATAAAGAAAATAAATGCAAATAAAGAATAAATTAATATGTGACTTATTCTATCTTTTAAATATGAATTTAATATATTATATTTTTCTTTCATCTTAATCCACCATATATCCTAAGCCCTTTTTAGTTTTTATAAAATCATATATTTCTATTTCCTCAAGTTTCTTTCTAAGCCTTCCTATATTAACCGTTAGGGTGTTGTCATCTATAAAGCTTTCACTATCCCATAGCTTTATCATCAATTGATTTCTCGATACTACTTTATCTTTATTTTCCATTAATATCTTAATTATTTTAAATTCATTTCTTGTAAGTTCAATTTCCTTATCTTCAAATAAAACACAAGTATTCTTTAAATTAAGCATTACCCCTTTATGCTCTAATATTTCTATTTGATTACCAAAGGAATAAGTTCTTCTTATCAATGCATTTACCTTGGCTACTAAAACACTTAAATCAAAAGGCTTAACTATAAAATCATCTGCCCCCATATCCATGGCCATTATTATATTCATATTTTCACTAGTAGAAGAAATAAATATAATAGGCACCTTTGATATTCGCCTAATTTTACTGCACCAGTGGTATCCATTATAAAATGGTAGTGAAATATCTAGAAGTATTAGATGGGGATTAAACTGAATAAATTTTTCCATTATATTATTAAAATCATCTATCCTCCCTACCACATAACCCCACTTTTTCAGATGATTAGTTATTGATTTAGAAATATTTTTATCATCCTCTACTATTAAAATCTTATGCAAGTCTCACACCTACCCTAGATTAAGTATTTTATTTAATCTTATTGTATCATATTTATGTATATAAATTCCAATAACTTCCTAAATATACTATCCTATCTTAGTTTTAAACATTACACCCTAAAATATTAATGCTCAAACAAAAAGATAATCTTGATATTTTATCTATCAAGATTATCTATACCATTAATATTTAATTTTGTTCGCCTACCAGTGCAGCATAGGTAATATTTTCTACTGTATCATTATTTATTGCAAATGATATACTCGTATCTCCTGATTTATAAGTATATATACTTCCTGACTGCTCAAAACCAACCCCATATTTATCGATAACATCATCTAAAGTAGAACCAATGTACAATCCTTTTTCTGTAGTTACAGTGTCATCAATAAAATCAATAGTACTAATATAATGTGAATCCTCTAAGGGATAGGTTGACAATTCAAATCCAGGGAATACATAAAACATATCCATACCCTGAAAAGCACAACTTGGTGCCTGGAATTCTTCCATAGCTTCTCCTAAGCCTTTAATAATAGAAGTTGATTCTTCATTTAATGATATTTTAATATTATTATAAGTAAATGAATATCCTTCACTATCTGCTTCTTTACTTGGTTGATTTTCAGAGTCATCATTTGAATCCCCAGCATTTTCATCTTGACTGTTACTTATTTCTCCACCATCAACAATATCATCATCCTTAACTTCCTTGGCACAACCAGTCAACAATAATATTATTAAAATTAAAATAAAAGACTTTTTCAAGTTTTATCTCTCCTATTCATTTATGTTTTGAGCTGCATTACCAACACTTTTTAGGTAACCATACATTTCCAATTCCTTTTCCTGGCTCTTTTTCATTTCATAGTAAGTATTTACTTTTTTATCCCAAATGCCTTTTAAATCCTTATTATTTCTATGGTCAATCAAATCATATTTACTATCTAGTATACCCCCAAAATAATTTGTAAACTTCTCTGCTCCACTTAAATTCAAATGCAGACCCCCATCAAAAGTATCCTCTTGATAATCTATATCCATTATATCAACATGTTCTAGGAAATTTATATATTCCAAATTATTTTGCTCTGCAAAATTTGTTATTTGTTGGTCCCACTCATCATGCCAGTAAGGGTACACACTAGGTGATTTCATTAATATTAACTCTATATCATTATCTTTACAAAGTTTAGTAATCTTATCTAAATATTGATAACTGTTATCCCCAAATTGATAATCAGCCAATCTTCTTTCCCTAGGCAAATATCCCACAGGCAATGTATCAACCCTCATTAAATAACCATTATGAGAGACAATATCTTTGTTAAAAGCATATTTAAAATCATCTTTTGATAATTCACTCCATCTAGAATGATATCTAACTAGTGGAAATATATAAGATAATAGGCTTTCATCTTCCATCATAGAAGCCTTTATTGCATTAAGCTTGGTCCTTGATAACTTCATGCCATCTAGTGTCAATCTATTATAAGCTTCTTTTTGTGGTTCATTATATTTCATTGCCAATACATTATAAACTACAAGCTTAGGTTTCTCATACCTAAGGGCATCTTCTAATAAATAATAGGAGTGCCAAATCAATTGTTGAGCACTTCCTCTTATATAGCTAGTTATTCCATAGTTTTCCCAGAGAGTAATTGGTGAAATATTAGAGAACACCTCACAATCTCCAATAAATAAAACATCATGATTAGTTTCTTCTAAATAGTACTCTTCTACCAGATTCCCCTCTTGTATGTCATTTATATATTTTGGCATAAATACCAGTTGAACCATATATAAAATAGATATACTTAATAGGAATAGTAATAAATAAATAATCTTATTATTTTTCATTATAACCTCCATATAGAGCGTCCTTAAAACACCCTATTAAAATTGACTGTAAATAAATTGACTTTGATCAAATCCTATTCCGTAGGCCCCAAATATAATTATAGATAGAAATAATATAAAAAATATTGCATATTTAAGTAGAATAGGTCTTTTAGATAAGTCAACCCTGATATCTCCCTTGTCTTTATATAAACTAACAAATAAAACTATCCCTACACTAATAATCAGGATAATATAATCTTCAATATTTAATCCTAACTGCATTATACCACTGCCAAATACCTCTTTGGCATTTCTAACAGTGAAAATACTAAAATACATTTTAAAAGTAGTACTTACATTTCTATAGCAGTCAAATGTCCTTAAAAAGCTCATTAGCCAAAATGTTCGTATTATCTGAAATAATTTGAAATAAAACTTGTCCCCTACATCAAATTTCTCATGAAACTTATCATATAAAGGTTTTAGCTCCTGGGAAACTATAATTACTAAACAGTTACCAAGTCCCCAAACTAGAAAATTCCATGCTGCTCCATGCCATATTCCCGTTGTGGCCCAAACTAGTATAGTAGCCACATATATGGGAATTCTTTTTCCTATTGCATCGTTTATATTTCTCCTAAAATATTTAGACAAGTTCATCATTGGTTTACTAACTGATATTGGAAAAAACAGATACTCTCTAAACCATGTACCTAAAGTTATATGCCACCTTCTCCAATAATCTACAATAGATGTTGCAAAATAAGGCCTATCAAAGTTTTCTTTTATCTTAATTCCTAGAACTTGCCCCAATCCAATGGTAATATCAATTCCACCAGTGAAATCTGCATACAGTTCTATTGCATAAAAGAACATACCTAAAACTACATAAGCACCTTGGTAAGAACTTGGGTCTTGAATAATTGTATTTACTGCTATTAATAACCTATCTGCAATTACAAGTTTTTTAAAAAATCCCCAAAGTATTCTTTGAACCCCAAAAGTAATATTATTCCAGTCTAAATCATGTTCTGCAAATAATGTTGTTTTCAGGTCATCAAATCTACTAATTGGTCCTTGAATCAACTGTGGAAAGAATGATACAAAAAGACCAAGTTTGAAAATGTTTTTTTCTGCCTTATATTTCCCTCTATAAACATCTATTACATATCCCATTGTTTGAAATGTGTAAAAAGAAATTCCTAGGGGAAGGATAAAGCCAAATCCTTTAAAATTACTATTTATATTTTGAACTATAAAATCTGCATATTTTAATATTGCAAGGATTCCAAAATTAAATAACAAGGCTGGAATTAGCCAAAGTCTTTTTTGCCTAGTAAATTTAATTCTTAAATCCTTTCTCTCAGACCTGGAAAGATTTTCCCTATTTGCTTTTATAGAACTATCGTAATGAGTCTGCATACTAGTAAGTTTTATGGTAGTTAAATATGTAGATACTATAGTAGCTGTAATAAAGATTAAATATGATAATCCAGCTATACTATAAAATATAAAACTCCCAATTAATAGTAATATCCACTGATATTTTTTAGGTATAATATAGTATAAAATACTTAAAATAATTATAAAAAAAATAAAATTAAATGATGTAAATACCATGTTTCCCCCTTATTTAATCCATTAATTTTTGAACCAATTCATAAATAGCCTTTGCAGAATTAAAGTTTTCCGGTGTTAATTCTTCTACGGGTATATTTATATCAAATTCTTCAGATAAGTCTGTAACCATAGTTACTATATCAAAAGAATCTAAGATATCATCATCAATCAAGGTATTGCATTCATGAAAATCAATTTCCGGGTGTAAGTCCTCCAATAATTCAATTATTATATCCATATTATTTTCTCCTCTCTAGGTATTCTTCTTTTAGTATATTTCTATTTATCTTTCCATTTGAAGTGAAAGGCATATTATCTAATTTTCTAATTTTATTAGGCACCATAAATCTAGGTAATTTTCTTTTTAGAAATTCTGTCAATTCAACCTTTGTAGCATCACCTGTGTAAAATAATACTATTCTTCTTCTTTGCTCATGGTATACGCAAGCAACATAGTTTATATTTGTAGCCATATTTGCAGCGGCTTCAATTTCACCTAACTCTATCCTATGACCCATATGTTTAATTTGGTTATCTATTCTAGATACAAATTCTAATTCTTTAAATTCATTGTATCTTCCAATATCCCCGGTCCTATAAATCAACTCCGGATAATGTGGGTTTAATGGGTTTTGTACGAAAGACTCTTTTGTTCTCTCAAAATCATTATAATATCCTAATGCTAAGGATGTCCCTCTTATACAAATTTCTCCTTCTTCCCCATCTTTTACTATATTATTGCCTTCATCTAGCAATAATATTTCTGTATTGTTAAATGCCTGTCCTATAGGAATAGCTTGGTCTAATTCGAAAGTTCGATTCACCTCATAATAAGATGACATTCCTGTAGCCTCTGTAGGCCCATAAAGATTTACAAATCTAGCATCGGGTAAAGCCTTTTTCCATAAATTGAACTGTTTTATAGGAAATACTTCACTACCAAAAGCTATAGTATGCAAATATTTTGGTATATGCCTATCTAGGGTTCCAAGTGCAGATATCATGGTTAAACCTGATACAACCCAGCAAATAGTATTTATTTTGTTTTCATTTAAATAATCCACTAATTTCAAAGGAAACATAAATAATTCTTTGGGTATCAAATATGTGGTGGATCCAAATTTTAGTGTGGGTATTAACTCTTTTAAACATGCATCAACATAAAGAGGGGTTTGATTTCCAAATACAGTGTCCTCATTAAAACCTAATACCTGAGATAAATCTTCTATATAATCAATTACAGATCTATGTGAAGCTACTACTCCCTTAGGTGTACCTGTGGATCCTGAAGTAAATACAATATAAATAGGATCTGTATCAATTTGTTTTTTTCTAATATCTAAAAGCTTGTCTTCAATAATTGTTTCATTTATCATATCCTCATATAAATATACATCACCATTGTATGAAAATTCTCCTAGGGTTTCTATGCTTTCTTCATTGCATATAACAGCTTTTGGATTTAAGTTTTTAAAAATTAATTCTATTCTATTATAAGGCATTTCCTCATCAATTGGTACATAATAATTATTTGAATAAACCACACCATAAAAAGCAGTAATAGTCTTTGCACTTTTCCCCATAAATACAACAATTGCTTCTTTATAATGTTTCTTTGATAAAAAGCTTCCAATCCTTCTTGAGCTTGAATAAACATCTTCAAATGTTAAACTGACTTGATTATCAACATAAGCTGTCTTATTAGGATTTAAAGCAACTGTTTTTTCTAAATACTCTAATATATTTTTTTGCATAAATACACCAACCTAATCTAATTTATAGTTAAATATTTTGAATACTAAGGTGTTCTTGGATATAAAGATTCGTCATATTTATAATAATAATTATTTCTAGTCTTATTTAATTCCTCTAGTTCATGATCTGTTAGCATAAAACAATCTTTTTTATCCTTATGTCTTGTGGAATCAAAATGGTACCAGCCACTTCCATCGTTTACTAAGTTCCAATAATGTTTGGTATTGCCACCAAGTCTTGTTACATCTATATTTTCTATTCCCGCGTGGGTCAACAGGGCCTTTGCTACAGAGAAATATGTGAAGCAATCTCCATTTGCTTTTTTTATTCCACGATAAGCTTCGCTTTTCCAATCAGTTTTTTCTGAATTACCTGTATATCCAACATGGTTTTTTGTCCACTTATAAATTGCATGAGCTTTTTCCCTTTTGGTCATATTATCATTTGTTATCTTGCTTAATACACCATCAAGAAGATTATCCAGCGTTTCTTCTGTTATAACATGTTCAATTACAGTAATAGTCCCTCTTTTCTCAGCGTAGTTACCTGCACTATCTACTGCACTATAAACTACTTCATATTTTCCTTCTTTCCTAAGGTTAACATTGCTACTATCTATTTTCAATTCAAGTTTCTCTAATGAATTATCGGTTACTTCTACATCTTTTCTATATGAAATTGAATTGCCTATATAAACTGTTTTATCAGTTACACCTGTAATAAGAGGTGGTTCAGTATCTTCTTTAATTGTTAATCTTGTTTTATACTCTGATGAATTTCCATATTCATCAGTGATTACAATAATAACTTCCTGGTCGCCTAATTTTTCATAGTCCAAGTCATTCTTGAAACTCATAGTAAAGGGGGACATATCTATTACATCATATACAAATTCTTCTACCTCTAATTTAACATTTTTATATGTTTCAAGCTCTCTTACACTAGCTAGGGGTGGTGTTGTATCAACGATTGCAATATATGGGTTTAAGATATGATCACCAATTAAAACTTCTATCTTGTAGTCTCCCACTGTTTTATTTAATATTTCATCTAAATCTGTCTTTATCTCTATATTATAGTCTTGATCTTTTAAAAAGTCCTTAGGATTTATTTCATATTCTTCTCCTACTTCTAATTCAAGCTTATCTTTAATATCATAAATGTATAATTTTGATTCTACTTCAGTTTTGTTCTTATATTCATCTTCAGCTATGATTATAATATTTTGTTGGCCAGTTTTTTTAAAATTTGGATTCTCTTTATATGAACATTTTACCTTAGTATAATCTATTATTTCTTCTATAAAGTCATCAGCTACAGGTTGATCCCCATTTAATATTATAGCTAAATCCTTAGTTGTTACTTTTGGCGGTGTGGTGTCAACAATAATTAGCTTTGACTCATAGGTTTTATTTTTGTATTTAATATAAATAGGTATTTCCCCTGGAGACTCAAAATCTACCTCATCTAAATTTGTAATCAATTCATGTTTTGAACTGTTTTTACGTAAGAAATCACTTAACCCTATATCCTTGTTACCCGCTTCTATTTTTATATTGTTTTTTATACCTGAATTTGTTAAAACTAAATATAATATAATTCCTATTGCAAATAAAGAAATAATCCCAATCACTGGTTTTTTGTTTGTCCTAAATTTTTCTATAATAAACATCCTTTCCTCTGCCCCCTTAGGCAATTTTGACAGTAAATATATGTCTATATTTTTTTATGAATTGCCCAAATAAAGCTATGGCAAATATCTAATATTATAACAGAATAGGGATGTTTGTCAATCCAATAGCCATAGCAAAAATAAATCTGTTTCAAGACCAGTGAAACCTATCTATCTCATCTTTTTTCATTCCTAATGTAATGTGGATTTGGTTTTTTTAAGTTGAAAAAGATTCTTCGCTAGGCTCTGAATGACAGATAAGTCCTTTCCAGTAGTCCTATACACCTTCAGACCCTTTAAATACTTGCCATCTTTTCTTATTTTATAAATATATAAGATAATAGATAACCTATAACAAGTCCCCCAAAGTGGGCTGTAATACTTATACTTGGACTTATTATTGTAAGTATTAGATTGATGCCTAGAAGTTTAAATATGCTTTTTCTTCCTTCTGGAGTCATCATGTTTTTATGATGCTGGGTCAAATAAACAAATGCTCCTAATATTCCAAATAGACTACCTGATGCCCCTGCTGAAATTGTTTTGTAGGCTGCTACTGACCTAAGGCTTACAAAATATGTAACTAGATTACCTCCTATTCCACAAAGTAAAAAAAACAGCAAATATTTTACATGACCCATTAGTTTTTCTATTTGTCTTCCAAATATATATAGTGCATAACTATTAAAAAACAAATGCATTATTCCTATATGAATAAATATAGGTGATATAAATCTATAGTACTCTTTAAGCTCAAATATAAATGGTGGAAACAAAGCACCAAATCTTACTAAGTTTATAGGATCTGTGGTTCCACCACTTAAACTCATAATTATAAAATAGACAATTATTATTAGAAGAATTGTAAAAGTCACAGGGCTTTTCTTGTATTGATTGATCAAATTTTCTTTTCTCATTATTTTCACATCCTAAATAAGTTCTTATGAATTAATAATATCATAATATAGTATAACAAATTTTATAAACTAAAGTAAATTATTTAAAATTATAAAAAGACTTTAGATTTTACATTTAATCCAAAGTCTTTATATATAAGTTTATTAAAATTCTCTTGCTAATTCAGTAAGTGCATTTCCATGAACACGATAAACCGTCCATTCATCCATGGCTTCTGCCCCTATGCTTTTGTAAAATTCTATGGAAGGTTCATTCCAATCAATGCACCACCACTCAAATCTTCCACAATTTCTTTCTAGGCCTAGCTTGGCTAAAAATGATAGAAGAGTTTTCCCATATCCCCGTCCTCGCATTTCTGGTCTTATATATAAATCTTCCAAATAAATACCAGGTTTCCCTAAAAAGGTTGAAAAGTTATGAAAGAATAATGCAAATCCTATTGGCTCACCTTTATATTCAGCTATTACAACTTCTGCTGCCTTTCTAACAAACAAGGATTGCCTTAATATATCCTCAGTAGCCACTACTTCATCTAGCAACTTTTCATAATCTGCTAATTCTTTTATAAAATCTAATATCAAATTGATATCCTTTTCCTCTGCAAATCTTATTATAAAATCTTCTTTTTTAGTTTCAACCATTCTAGCCATTTCTGCCCTCCTAGCTACTTTTATTTATTTTTTCTTTGTAATACACCATGTAAATATAAAGGAATCCATAACCATAGAGGTTCCCTATAATATTACTCAAATATTAAATTTAAAAATTCATCTACATCTATATTGCCAAAATATTTATCAAGGGGTTCATTTTCTAAAACTTTTCTTACTTGATCTTTTTCATACTTTGTTCCATTCAATTTTTCTTGTAATAGACTTACATCTCTAGTACCAAAGAAATCTCCATAAATTACAGTATCACACATTAATCCATGTATTACATTAAATCTAATATCTATATTTCCAAAAGCATATCTTTTGTAGTTTTTATAATTAAATTTTGGTGATTCCCCATAATTCCACTCCCATGTAGAGTATCTTTCTTCAAATAATTTATCTATATTATCTAAATCTTTTTTTGAAAGCTTGTATTCCACAGGCTCTAAATTTTCCTTCTGGAATATAGCTTTCAAAAGGGTATCTCTAAAACTATATATATCTGCCTTGCCAGTCATATAGGATTTAATATTTGTAACTCTACTTTTTACAGATTTTATTCCCTTTGAAGCTATTTTATCTTGTTTTACATTTAATGCCTTTGATAATACATCTAAATCAGTATCAAATAATAGTGTTCCATGGTTTAAGACCCTTTTTTTCCATACAGATTGGGCTATACCGGAGAATTTTTTTCCTTCTATAGTCATATCGTTTCTGCCGGATAGTTCAGCATCTATTCCTAACTTACCTAAAGCTTCTACTATTGGAATATTATATTTTTGAAAATCTATTCTTTCCATATCAGATGTAAGCGTCAATATAGAAAAATTTAGATTTCCTAAATCATGATATACTGCCCCACCCCCAGTTATTCTCCTAACTACCTTAATCCCATTTTCATCTACATATTTCTGATTTACCTCTTCTAGGGTATTTTGATTTTTCCCTACTATTATAGCTGGCCCATTTATCCAAAGTAATACATACTCCTCGTTCTCTTTTATATCAAGATGTTTAAAACAATATTCCTCAAAAGCTAGATTATACCTTGGATCATTGGAATTATTTACTATATATTTCATCATGTCCTCCTAGTATCTGTTATTTGCCTATGGTTATATTTAAATCCATTAACATATGCTGTAGACTAATAAGTTTATTTTTTATCCTATCATATTTTTCATCCAATAATTTTTCGTCTAACTTTGCATCTGAATTATTTACTAAGGCTTTAAATTGATTATACGCAAGTTCTAGTTCCTTTTCAATATCTTCTTTTAGTGTTTCAGAATTTCTTGTCATTTCTTTTTTAAATTCTACTTGATCTTTCCCTATTTTAAATGAATCTCCAAGGTCTGGTATTACAGTCTTTATCTTATATAAATGTTCTATTAATGTTGACAGGGCTATTGCTTGTTCTTCTTCACCATGAACTATAAATATTTTTTTAGGTTTTTTATGAAATTTATTAATCCAATCTAGCAACATAGCTTGATCTGCATGGCCTGAGAATCCTGGTAAATCATATATTTCAGCTCCAACCTTTATGTCTTCACCTAATATCTTTACATTTTTAACACCATCTAGTAAAATCCTGCCTAGAGTTCCATTTGCTTGGTATCCTACAAATACTAAACTAGAATTTTTATCCCATAAATTATGCTTTAAATGGTGTCTAACTCTACCAGCAGTAGCCATACCACTTGAAGATATAATCACCTTAGGAAACTTATACTTATTTAATGCAATAGATTCTTCTGTAGCTTTAGTGTATCTTAAATTCGGAAATTGAAAAGGATTGTCTCCCTTTAAGACTAGGTCCCTAGCTTCATTATCAAAAGAACTGGAATTTCTTTTAAAAGCCTCTGTAGCTTCTATAGCCATGGGACTATCAACATATATAGGAATCTTCATATGCTCTTCCAAATCTACATTGTAGTCATAATACTTGTTTAATTTGTATATTAGCTCCTGAGTTCTTCCCACTGCAAAAGAAGGTATAATAACAGTTCCACCCCTTAAAGCGGTTTTATTTATTACTTCTATTAGCTTTTCACTACTATCTTCATAGGATTCATGGATTTTATTTCCATAGGTTGATTCTATTACTAAGTAATCTGCCTCTTCAATGTATTCAGGGCTCTTTATAATAGGCCTATCTGGCATCCCTAAATCTCCAGAAAATACTACCTTAATAGTTTCATTTTTTTCTTTTATCCACAATTCAATAATAGCAGACCCCAATATATGCCCTGCATCTCTGAATCTCACTTCAACCTTATCATTGATCTTTACTTTTTGATTGTAAAAATAGGGTTCAAAATATTTTAAACTATTCTCTGCATCATCTATTGTATATAAGGGTTCAAGAGCTGGTTTTCCTGATCTTTCCCTTTTTCTATTTTCCCATTTCACATCTGATTCTTGAATTTTAGCACTATCCTTAAGCATGATCTTACATAAATCATAGCTAGGATTTGTGGTTAATATTCTTCCCTTGAAGCCATCCTTAACCAACTTTGGAATTCTTCCACTATGGTCTATATGGGCATGGGTTAAGAGTAAAAAGTCTATGTCCTTTGGATTATATGGAAAATTATCAAAATTACGTTTTTCTAATTCCTTGCTTCCTTGAAACATACCGCAATCAACTAATATTTTATGTGTATCTGTTTCTATTAAATAGTTGGAACCTGTTACCATTTTAGCTGCACCATAAAATTTAATATCCAAAATTACACCTCCAGTAATTTTTGTTCAATTTATATCTTTTTAAACATACTATTAAGTTTAATATATTCTTCTATATCCGTCTTTGATATAACTGCATTTCTTAAATTGTTCATCTCCTTTAAGTCTCCAAATAATATTACCCCTTGCATCTTGTTTCCCTTCACATATATCTTATGATGTATGTGTTTGTCTTCATCTTTATATTCATAAACTGAATCAAAGTCATTTATCTCTCCTGCAGAAAATAGTTTTATATCTCCTATTTGTAAATTAGCAAATATCTTTGGTTGAATATATTCTAAATCTTTGTTTGCCATATTTGCCCCAGCAACCCTTCCCTGTTCATTGCTAGCAGTCCATAGGCCTAATACCATACCATTGACTTCTACAACATCACCTGCAGCATAAATATTGTCAATATTTGTTTTCATTTTTTCATTTACAAGGATTCCTTTATCAAATTCTATATGAGTTTCTCTTACTAAATCAAGATTTGGTCTTATTCCTGAGGATATTAAAATAGCATCAGTTTTATATTCTTTATCCTTATTTAACTTTATTCCATCTGCCTTTCCTTGACCAAGTATTTCTTTTGCTTGGGAATCAAGATAGAAGGTAAATCCTTCTTCAATAAGTTGCTTCTCTAATCTCTTAGATATTTCTTTATCTAATTGTCTAGGTAATAAGTAAGGTGCAAACTCTACTATGGTAACCTTTTTTCCTAATTCCTTTAAAGACCAAGCTGCTTCAAGACCTAATAGGCCCCCTCCTATTACAGTTACTTCTTTACACCCTTTCAAGTACTCTTGTATATAGTGTAAATCTTTTATAGATCTTAGGGCAAATACTCCTTCTTTGAATTTTCCTCTTATTGGAGGGATAAAGGGTCTACTCCCTGTTGCTATTAAAAGTTTTTCATACTGTATTTCTTTTCCATCGTCTAGTCTAATTGTATCATTTTTTATATTTATGTCTTCTACAATTTTTCTTAAAATTACACTTATATTTTTATCTTTATACCAGCTTTCTTTACTAACTAATAATTCTTCATCTGAAAAATCCTTTGATAGATACTCAGTAAGTTTGGTTCTATAATAGGTCAAGCTTGCCTCATTGCTAACCATTGTAATATTACCGGTTTCGTCATTTTTCCTTATTTCACGAGCTCCTGCTAAGCCTGCCATACCATTTCCTATTATTAAATATTTTGTCATTTCCATTATTTCATTCCTCCAATCTATATATTAATTATTACCCACTTTCATGAAATATTACACAAAAGCCTCCATTAGTTTGGAGGCTTTTAATTAGTTAGACTGTAATGTAGTCCATATATCATCATATTCACTTATTATATCTGTTGGATCTTTAAATATTTCTACATTTTCTATTTCTTCATCAAATGGATATGCAACTCTAGAATTTTTTATATCATCTGGTAGCATCTCTATTGCCTCTGGTATGGGAGTTGAGTATCCAATATAATCTGTGTTCCTTGCTGCTATATCTGGCCTACACAAAAAATTTATAAACTTTTCTGCTCCTTCTTTATTTTCTGCTGTATTTGGTATAACCATATTGTCAAACCACAAATTAGTTCCTTCCTTAGGTATTACATATTCTAAGTCTGGATTATCTCTAATCATTGCCACTGCATCTCCTGACCATACTACGGCAAGGGCGCCTTCTCCTGCCACCATGGCATCCTTTATATTGTCTCCCATATAAGCTGATACCAATGGTTTTTGCTTTATTAGTTCTTCCTTGGCTTTTTGAAGTTCTTCTATGTTTCTTGTATTCATAGAATAGCCTAATTTTTTAAGTGCAATTCCTATGGTGTCTCTTTGACTATTTAGCATGATAATTTCGCCTTCATACTTTTCATCCCATAGTATATCCCAGCTATTTACTTCCTCATCCACCATTGTTTTATTATATATAATACCTACTGTTCCCCACATATATGGAACTGAGTAATCATTATTAGGATCGAAATCTAAGTCTATAAATTTTTCATCTATTTTATCCAGATTTGGTACATTATCTTTATCTATTTTTAATAAAAGATCTTCTCTAATCATTCTCTCAATCATATAATCGGAGGGAAATAAGACATCGTAATTGCTTCCGCCTTGTTTAACTTTTATATACATATCTTCATTTGTTTCAAACATATCATAATTTACCTTTATTCCAAATTCCTTTTTAAAGTCGTCTAATACACTTTTGTCAATATAATCTCCCCAGTTATATACATTTATCTCAGGTATTTTTTCTCCACATCCTACAGTTAATATTCCTATAGTCAATATTAAAGCTATTAACATAATTATCTTTTTCATTTTAACTTAAGCACCTCTTTCCATTAGATTTTTATCTGCCCTTTTATTTATTAGTAAAAGCAATATCAACAATCCTATAAACATTAAAGTTGATAATGCATTTATTGTTGGATTAATTCCTCGTTTTGACATTGAAAATATTGTAATACTTAAATTTGTAAAGCCACCACCTGTATTAAAGAAACTTATTACAAAGTCATCCACTGATAATGTAAATGCTATTAATGCACCAGTTACTATTCCAGGCATTATCTCTGGTATAACTACCTTTCTTAAAGCATAAAATGGGGTTGCTCCCAGATCCATGGCCGCCTCTGCCAAATGTTTATTCATTTGTTTTAGTTTCGGTAGTACTGACAATATCACATAAGGTATACAAAATACTATATGGGATAGTAGCATTGTTATAATACCAAAGTCTAATCTTAGAAATCTAAATAATGCCATTAGAGATACTGCTGTAACTATATCAGGATTTAGTACTGGCAAGTAATTTAAATTTAAAATTATTCTTTTTCTAAGCCCAGGAATATCAGATATTCCTATTGCTGCAAAGGTGCCTATTATGGTGGAGATTATGGTTGATAATACTGCAACAAGTATTGTATTATATAAGGCCTTTAATATTTCAGCATCTTGAAATAATTCTATATACCATTTAAAGGTAAATCCAGACCACACTCCCCTGGATTTTGAGTCATTAAAAGAAAATATTATTAAAACAATAATAGGTGCATATAGAAATAAAATCATTAGAAATGTGTATAGCTTTTCAACTCCTCGTTTTACCATAGCCCTCCACCTCCCCCATCTTTTTCTTTGTCAAATTTAGATGTAATAGCTGTAGTTATAAATATAAATACCATTAATATTATGGACATGGTGGAACCAAAGTGCCAGTCCCCTGTCCATCTAAATTGTTGTTCTATCAAATTTCCTATTAAGTTATATTTATTTCCTCCTAAAAGACTAGATATGACAAAGGTACTTAAGGCAGGTATAAATACCATAGTAATCCCAGTTGCTACTCCTGGAAGACTTAGTGGGAAAACTACTTTACTAAATACTTGTAAATCATTTGCACCTAAGTCTTCTGCGGCTTCTATTACGTGCTTATCCAGTTTTACTAATACTGAATAAATAGGTAATATCATAAATGGTAAAAAGTTATATACCATGCCCAGCAAAACTGCCTTATCATTATATAATAAGTCTAAAGGTTGTAAGCCTATCTTTGCAATCATTTGATTTATAAATCCATTTTTCCCAAGCAGGGTCAACCAGGCGTAAGTTCTTAATAAAAAGTTCATCCACATAGGTATTACAAATAATAATATCATTGTATTTCTTTTGCTTGGCCTTTTTTTAGATATTATATTGGCCATTGGATATCCTAATATAAGACATATTAGTGTTGATATAAATGCTAGATTTACAGATCTTCCAAGTACTTTTAAATAAGTAGGTGTTACAAACCTTTTAAAATTATCTAAAGAAAATTTAAAAGTAGAGAAGTTCTGACTATCTCCTACTGTGACCCCATAATATAATACTAAAATAAGTGGAATCAGGATAAAAATAGCCATCCATATAATATAGGGATAAGAGTTTCTTCTCATTTTCATTCTTCTATCACCTTCCTCATTATATGAATATTTTCTGGCAGTATATTCATTCCTATCTCTCTTCCTTCTTCTTTCATTATTGTGCTATGAATCATCCACTCATAATCAGGACTTTTTACCATCATTTCATAATGAACTCCTTTAAATGTAACACTTTCTACTATGCCAGTAATAGCTCCTTCTTCACTATGGACTAGGTCAATATCCTCTGGTCTTACTACAACATCTATATTTTCATCATTGTTGAATCCTTTATCAACACAAATAAAATCTTTTCCTGCAAAATTTACTAAGAGGTTCTTTTTCATTATTCCATCTATTATATTACTTTCTCCAATAAATTCAGCTACAAAGGCATTCTTTGGTTCATTATATATATCAACTGGTGTACCAATTTGTTGTACCTTTCCTTGATCCATTACAACTATTGTATCTGACATGGTCAAGGCTTCCTCTTGGTCATGGGTAACATATATAAATGTTATCCCCACCCTTTGTTGTATGTTTTTAAGTTCTATTTGCATATCCTTTCTTAGCTTTAAATCTAAAGCTCCTAAGGGTTCATCTAATAGGAGAACTTCTGGCTCATTTACCAAAGCTCTAGCTATGGCTATCCTTTGTTGTTGTCCACCACTTAAAGATTCTATATCCCTATTTTCAAAACCTTGTAAGTTTACTAGTCTAAGCATTTCCTTTACCTTTTCCTCTATTTCACTTTTCCCCATTTTCTTTATTTTTAGTCCAAAGGCTATATTGTCAAATATATTTAAGTGTGGAAATAAGGCATACTTTTGAAATACCGTATTAATTTGTCTTTTATATGGAGGTAGATTTGTTATATCTTTCTCTTCAAAATAAACTTTTCCTTGACTTGGCTCTTCAAATCCTCCTAATATTCTCAATGTAGTGGTTTTTCCACATCCACTGGGACCTAAAAGAGTTAAAAATTCATTTTGTTTTATGGATAAATTTATATTGTCTAAAACTGTTACTCCACTATATTCTTTTGAAACATTTTTCAATTCTATTATATTCATCTTCTTCCCCTCCATATCTTAAAAGCTAGGTGGCGTACTTACCCAGATAACACTAGCCTTAGTCTTTCCCGCATTTTCAATAAAGTGATCTGAATCAGCCTTGTGATAAAAGCTTTCTCCCTTTTTTACCTTATATTTCTTGCTTCCAATATTAATGAAAATACTTCCATTCATTACATATCCAAACTCTTCCCCTTCATAAGGCTCCATTACTTTAGACTTCCCTCCAGGTTGAATTTCTATAAGTATAGGTTCCATATTGTTTTTTTGCGCATTAGGTATTATCCATTTTAAAGTATACTTTAATTCTTCATTTTCTAATTCAAAAGCATCGTCTTTAGAAAAAACTATCTTCTCATCTACGTTATCATTAAAGAATTTCTGTAAATTTGTGCCTAATCCTTCCAATATATCAACTAGAGTTGCTATGGAAGGAGAAGTCAAATCTCTTTCTAGCTGGGAAATAAATCCCTTGGTAAGTTCTGACCTATCTGCTAATTCTTCTTGAGTTAGAGAGTTTTGAATTCTAAGGCTCTTAATTTTTTCTCCAATTTTCACTTAACCCACCTCCAAATCAATCGCCATATATTAAACTAATAGTTTATCCTTACTAAACTTTATTTGCGACTATCCTATTATAATAAAATATAGTATGAAATGTCAATAGGTTTTTTGAAATATTTATTTTATTTTAATGTGTTGTCTACTAGTTTACATAATTATATAAATACTTGTTGTTTAGTATATGTATACTCTGGATTAATAATCCTTAATCTCCTGTGTTTATATAAATTAATAAAAAAAGCCTGTAACAAAGAATAGTAAATCTTTGTTACAGGCTTTTAAATTTATATTACCAACTTCCCCCAGCACCGCCACCACCTGAGCGACCCCCACCTCCTGAGGATCCGCCACCTCTACCTCTGCCACCGCCTCTACCTATACCTCGTATAAGACTATAGGTTATCATACCCCTAAAAAAGCTAAAATCTATTATTAGAAATATAATTATACCTATTACCATTAGAATCTTGGGTATAGGGGATCCTGAGGCCGAGACCCCATCTATGGGAATGGGATTATTAATCTCTTCCTTACTATCAAAACTTATATTATATTCTTTTTCTAATCCAAACAAAACTTCATTGAAACCTGCTAATACTCCTTCAGAATATCTCTCTTCTTGAAAATAGGGTATCATATGATCTTCTACAATTCTCTTGCTTAAACTATCTGGAAAGGGTCCTTCTAGACCATATCCCACTTCTATCCATATTTCCCCTTCATCAGGAGCTATGAGGATTAACATTCCATTATCATATTCCCTGCTTCCTATTTTCCATTTTTCATAAAGAGCTGTAGCATAAGATTTTTTATCCATATCACCTAAGGAATTAACTGCAGCTACAACTATCTGTGCTCCTGTTCTTTCATAAATATATTTATTAGTATTTATTATATAATCTTCCACATTACTATCTATTATATTTGCCTCATCATAAACATAAATTTCATAGTTAGGCTCAGGTAATAGGTCTTTACCATATACAGATGTTGATATAAGTCCAATTATAAGAACAATAAGAAAAAATAACCTTCTTTTATTCATTTAGAGCACCCCTAAAAATTGACTTCTGGTAATTCTGCATCCTGATCATTGATTTCAAAGTATTGTCTCTTTTCAAAACCAAACATTCCAGCCATTAAATTCGTTGGAAATCTTCTAATCTTTTTATTATAACTTTGGACAACTTCATTGTATCTCATTCTCTCTGTTGCAATTCTATTTTCTGTTCCTGATAATTCTGCTTGGAAATCTCTAAAATTTTCATTAGCTTTTAAATCTGGATAGTTTTCAACTATTATATTTAAACCTTGCATTGCACTAGCTAATCCTGCCTCAGCATTTTCATATTCTTCAGGTGTATTAGCACCAGAATATCTTGTTCTAGCTTCTGATATGCTTTCTATTACTTCCTTTTCATGAGCAGCATATCCCTTTACTGTTTCCAGTAAATTTGGTATAGCATCTGCCCTACGCTTTAACTGGTTTTCAACCTGTGCCCAAGCACCATCTACCTTTTCATCTAATGTAACTAGACCATTATATGAGGTCATAAGTATAATACCCACTATTACTATAACACCTACTATTGTTAGTAATCCTTTACCCTTCATCTTAAACTCCTCCTTTAATTTATAACTATTATTTCCATACTCTCCATGGCATTGTCAATAAGTTTTTCTACATCAAGTTTTTCTTCAGAAGCTATTATATCTTCTAATTTGGGTTTTGTAACTGGATGTTTAGGTAAAAAGACTGTACAACAATCTTCATAAGGAAGTATTGAAGTCTCATAAGTTTCTATATCCCTTGATATATCTACTATATCCACCTTATCCATGCCTATTAAAGGTCTAAGTACAGGCATAGAGACTGCACTGTTTGTAACATTAATACCTTGTATGGTTTGACTTGCTACCTGCCCTAGAGATTCCCCAGTAATAAGTGCGTCTAAATAATTTTCCCTTGCTACTCTCTCTCCTATTTTCATCATAAATCTTCTTGAAAGTATGGTCATTTCCTTTTCAGGACAGTTTTCGTTAATAGCTTTTTGTATCTCTAGTATATTTACACTATACATTTTTATTTCTCCTGTGTATCTTGATAATATATTTGCTAATTCCTTAACCTTTTCCTCAGCCCTTTCACTTGTAAAAGGGTAGGAATGAAAATGTAATGCTGATATTCCCAAGCCCCTCTTTGCCATTAAAAAACCTGCTACAGGGCTATCTATACCCCCAGAAAGAAGAAGTAAACCTCTACCATTAGTTCCAATAGGCATTCCTCCTTGACCTTCAACCCTTTTTGCATATATATAGGTTGATTCATTTTTTATGTCTATATATATATACATATGAGGATTATGGACATCAACTTCTAGGTCTGGAAAATTTTCTAAAACAAAGCCTCCCATTCTAGCACTAAATGCTGGAGATTTTATAGGAAACTTTTTATCTATTCTTTTAGTTACTATTTTAAATGTATCAATCTGGTTTTCTTGCATTCTTTCTTTTATGATTTCCAAAATAGCCTCTTCCATCTCTTCTATTTCTTTTCCAACTTGAATGCATGGGCTAATATAGACAATACCAAATACATTTTTCAACCTATTAACCATTTGTTCAAGGCTGTCCTTATCTGATTCTATATATATTTTTCCCTGTTCCTTGTATATTTTTTGAAATCCAATATCCTTTATTACTTTTCTCATTCTCTTAATCAACTGATCTTCAAAATATTTTCTGTTTAATTTTTTTAAAGCCGCTTCCCCTACACTTACTGATAATACTCTTTTCATTTTTTCACCTCATGGTTATTTGTCTGATTTCTTCTACAGATTCCTTTATTATCTTTATGGCATATTCTAAATCATCTATGGTATTTTTATAGTAAAAACAAAATCTTATGGCCCCATCTATCTGTAAATCATTTAAGCCTATGCTTTTAAGTACATAAGATTTATCCCTATCCCTAGAGGAACAAGCAGATGATGTTGAGACATAAATTTCCTCTTCCTCTAAATAATGTAATAGGACCTCAGCCTTCACATAATTAAAAGAAATATTTAAAATATAAGGAGATGATTTTTCATCTAATGGTGTGTTAATATCAATATCTTTTATTTCTTCCTTTATTCTTTTTATAAAATATTCTTTTAAATTAAAGACATATTGTCTTTCTTCCTTATATTTTTTGGCCATTATATCTATTGCTTCTCCAAAACCAATTATTCCTACCAAATTTTCAGTTCCTGACCGGATACCTTTTTCCTGATTCCCACCATATACAATAGGGGTTAATGTATGTTTTCTATCTATATATAAGCCACCTACTCCCTTAGGTCCATATATCTTATGCCCACTAAAGGAATAAGCATCTACTCCCCATGATTTTAAAAGTATATCTACTTTAGCAAAAGCCTGAATTCCATCTACATGAAACAATGCTTTTGAGTTCTTTTTATCTATAATTCTTTTTACTTTAGAAATTGGTTCTATTGTCCCAATTTCGTTATTTACATGCATTATAGATACTAATATGGTATCCTCCCTTAATTCCTTCTCCAACTGTTCTAAGGAAATTTCTCCACATTTATCAACCCCAAGATAAGAGATATGGTAGCCCTCTTCTTCATAAGATCTCATTAAATTTAAGACTGAGGGATGTTCAACTTCTGTTGTAATTATATGATTACCCCGTCTATTAAACTTATTTATTATACCTTGAATAGCTATGTTGTTACTTTCTGTTCCACCTGATGTAAAATATATTTCATCTCTGTTAACCCCTAGGAACCTGGCAATATCATCCCTAACCTTCCTAATCTTTTTCTCAGATTTCAACCCCAGTCTGTGTAGGGATGATGGATTTCCAAAATCTATAGCCATACTAGTAGCCATAGTTTCTATAACTTCTTTTCTTGGTATTGTAGTAGAGCAGTTGTCTAAATATATCAAATACTTACACCCCTTCTTCTCATAAGTTATCAAATTTTATAAAGCTTTCTTTTCTATACTATCCTATATCTATACTATTATATAGGATTTTAGGATATTATTAAAGTATAATCATATAGTTGCAATTAGGGCAATATTAAGACTATTTTCACATGAGAATTTTTTATCACATTCCTTGTCGAAAAATGATTTTTTTTAAAAAATACCCTTGCATATTGTAGATTTATTTGCTATAATTTAATTGTGGTTATCCCCCTGGTAACCCAAAATAAGATCTCTATTCCCAATACCCCTTTTGAGCGGTTTATTAACATCCAAGCGGAATGGATGAGGACTCCAGTATGGAGTCCTTTTTTTTACCCATTTTTACTTTTTAACCTTCCTAATTATTATTATAATGATATAATGATTTTATAATCTTAATCCTTATAATGGAGGGAAAAAAATGTTAAGTAATAAAAAAATTGCAATAATCTTTACAGGTGGCACTATTTCTATGAAGATTGATCCTGATTTACATGCGGCAGTCCCAGCTCTAACTTCAGAAGAAGTTGTAAGCATGATACCTAATATAGAAAGACTTGCTGAAATCGAAGTTATAAATTATGGTAATATTCCTAGTCCTCATATAACCCCTACAATGATGATGGAAATAGCTGAATTGGTTAAGGAAAATGTTCAACGTGATGATATAACAGGAGTAGTCATAACCCATGGTACTGATACCTTAGAAGAGACAGCTTATCTTCTTGATTTGCTAATTAAAACCCCTAAACCAGTTGTACTATTAGGTGCAATGAGAAACAGCTCTGAGCTAGGTTATGATGGTTCCAGTAATCTTGCAGCAGGACTATGTACAGCAATCTCAGATGATGCAAAAAATATGGGTGTATTAGTAGTTATGAATAATGAAGTTAATGCAGCTGCAGAAGTTACTAAAACTAATACCCTATCCTTAAATACTTTTCAATCTCCAGAATTTGGACCCTTAGGTATTGTAGATAATGATGAAGTTATATTTCATAGAAACTTTATATCCCATCAACATATTAAATCTAATTCTATAGAGGAAAGAGTAGCCCTAGTTAAAACTGCTGCAGGCATGGATTCTGATGTTCTAAATTTTTACATAAATTCTAATTATAAAGGCATAGTTATAGAAGCTTTAGGCAGAGGTAATGTACCCCCAGCCATGATAAATGGTATAAAAAAAGCTATACAATCCAATATACCAATTGTCATGGTATCTAGGTGTCCCACAGGGAGAGTATTAGATAGTTATGGGTACGAAGGTGGAGGAAAGCATCTAAGGAAGTTGGGGGTCATTCTAGGAGGCAATCTACCAGGACAGAAAGTAAGGATAAAGTTAATGTTAGCCCTGGGTATGACAGATGATTTAGATGAAATAAAAGAAATAATAGAAGAAACCATTTTTTAATTTTTAAATCTTATAAGGAGAGTCCTTTTGGTCTCTCCTTTAGAAGCTTTTTGGGGTAAGCTGGTATTAATTCTTAGCTTATTCTTTTTTTAGAACCAATTTATTTCGTAATCTCCTGTAGGTATTGTTTGCGTGTTTTCTGTGGACCCGAATCCTAAAAATTTCACTTCTGGATACACTTTGCCAAAGGCGTAGTTTAGTATTATATTAGGATTATCTTCTTGGGTTAAATATCTATATCTAAGAAAATCTGTAGTCTTAGTTTCTTCCCATAAGAAGATATCACTCCAAGATTTACTTTCTTTATCATAATACCTACTTAATAATTTATTTAACTCAACCCAAATAACCCAAAGCCTTTCATTGTACAATATAAGAATAGGATAAGATGAAGCACCTTCATTAGACACGATATCTTCACTTTTCTTCCTGTAACTTCCATCTTCATACAAGAATTTCTCATATTTTACTACTAAGTTCTCATCTACATACTCACAATAAGTAAAATGATATTCATTCTTTAATTTAATTACATCTAAAAATATTTTCTCACCATGAGTATCAATCAATTCAATAGTATCATCCCATTTCAACTCCTCCAGATCAAACTTTTTAATCATTATGTTTTTATTCTTTTCTATATATACTAATTCAATAGAATCATTTCCATCTATTAATATAATTGGATTTAGAACGTTTTTAGCTTGAATTTCCTCTGGCATAAATGTATCCCACACTTTTCCATTGTAATAATGATGGTACAGTATATAATTTTCACTTTCTTTTAACATCATACAATATATAATATGAATATCTTTATCTTTTACCAATATTTTTAATTCATATACTTCTGGAATTGCTTCCTTAGTTAATTTAATTTCATCTAGCACTACTTTATTTATTGTTTTTAAAATTAAATTCATTTCTTGATTTTGATATAAAAAATAAATCTGGCCAGAAGCATTTATGCCTATATCATATTCTTCTAAAATATCATGGCATATATTTTCCTTTATATTATCTTCTACACCTCCAACTATTCTCTCCATAATAATACTATTTTCTGATTTCCTGAATAATAATATTTCGCTTTCATCCTTTTCTATAATCATCCATCTATCTGTATAAAAACCCATTTAAACACCACCTTATACATTATAAAGGAGTTATATTTAAAATCCTCCTTAATAATTTATATTATATAGATAAATTTTATATTACTTTTTTTATTTGTAACACAAGTCATAATTAAAGAATATATTAAGATTGAGAAGTGAATTTTTTAAAAGGAGGTAAGAAAATGATTTCAAATATATTGCCAGAAGATATTACTAAAAACATTACGGATAGATGCTGCACTGGCACTACAGGTTGCGAGTGGGATGGCACCTTAAGAAGGGTTGTCGTTGAGCCAGTTTATCTACAAAAAGTCTATGATGCTACTATTGTGCAATTACAAGCTTTAAGTACAGTAAATGGCATTAAATTTACACCTAGCATAGGTCCAAATGCAAGAATAAGTAGAATTCTAGATATAAGGTGCAGAAGATTTTTCAACCCTGCAAATATCAATGATCCACGTAATTTAGTTGTAGATCCTGAAACTATACTTTCAGGAGGAGAATTCGTCAAGAAGCCTAATGGTGATTTTGTAGAAGTAGTAGGCCCAGATGGTATTGCAAGCCAAAAGATAATTTATGCAGATACTACTGAATGTGATGGTGTAGGCAGAGGAACCCCAGTATTCGGTACACAAAGAATATTTCTAAAAGGTAATGTTCATTTAGAAGTTGATGTATTAGTAATCGATTGTAATGGTCGAAGAAGTAAGGTTACTTTATCATCCAGTGTTCCAATAGCCCCTGTTAATGCACCAATAGTATTAACCAATTTCTTTGAATTGTGTGTTCCTTCAGTATTTGGCGGGGCATTTTTCCCAAGATTTGCTGAATTCTGCAATATCTTATGTGAAACAAGATTAGCTACAAATAGCATTTCAAGAGATATACGTATATGTCCAGAAACTGGCGAAGTAAGAATGGACTTAATAATTGCAATTTGTATTTCCTGTGAAAAGAAAATCATAGTTCCTGTTCAACTTTGCGTTCTTTCAACTGGATTCACAGAGATCTCCCCAGAAATTTCACCTATTTGTACAACGTTTCCAACTCTATTTCCAAAACAAATAGATGAAAATAGCGTAGGACCTTTACCTGATAATCCTCATAGAAAGGATCTCCAAATGCTAGATGATGATCAATATTAAGTAAATGTGAAATAAATAAGAATATGTAAATGGAAAAATCCATCTTAAAATTAAGATGGATTTTTTAATGTGCCCCCAGGCTTACCAGTTTTCCGATTTAATATTTTAGAAGCTATCAGTGAAATAATTATAGCAGTAGCCAAACGAAGACCTAATAGAAGCCATAAATTTGCCCCTACTACTACAAATAAAAGGGTATCCTCAACTACTGCATGGCAGGCAATAAGAAATATCATTAAAATATATAAGTCTTTTTTACTTAAGTTGTTTTCCTCTGTACTTTCAATTATTATACCTGCCCCATAGGATAATCCAAAAAGTAATCCAATAATTAAAGGAAAAATTGCTTCATCAGCTATATCTAATGATTTAGACACATAGCTTAACTTTTGTGATATTTTATCCAATATATTAGAGTCCTTTAATATTTGCATTACTACCATTAAAGGGATTATTATCTTAGCCAAAGTAAGTACTGAACCAAAAGATCCGGTAATGCTTTCTTTGAAATATAGTATAAAGTCCATATCTACCTCCTATAAAATTATATTTAAGGCTAGTCCAAAGATTACAGCTAGGCCAACTCTTATGGTAACTACCATAAATAAGCTAACACCTGTTTTTTTACAAACTGCAGATTCTAAAAATAAGCTATGGGAAAATGATAACATTACTGCTAAAATTGTTATCTGCTTAATTGTTAATGATAAACTTGTAATAGCACCTATTGCAGCATATAAATTTATAAAATTACCCAAAACTAATACCACTGAGGCCTCCCCCGGTAGTCCTAATAAATTCATAGCTGGTGCTACCCAAGTAGAAATGACGTCTAATATTGGAGTCATTTTCAAAAAAGTAACAAAGAAATACACTGGAACAACAATCTTGCTTAAGCTCCAAAGGGTAGATAAACCCTTCTTAAATCCAAGTTTTGCACTATCAACATACATATATATCACCCTCATTATTATTAGATTAAATTGTTAATACAATTTCAAGTATCTTCTATTATTCTTTGATTTTATACAAATTAAAATGTATAATTGTTATAGTAGCATTTCAATTATACCACAATAAAGGCATAGGGAGAATTATATGGAGATTATTAGCAGTAAAATTTCTCATAAGTTAAATTTAATAAAATATATTAAGGACCCTAACTCTTGTTTCTTAGATATTGAAACAACAGGTTTGGACAGAAATAAACGAATGATATATTTAATTGGAGTCCTATATTATGATTTGAAAGCTCAAACATGGATTTTGAAACAATATTTTGCAAATGAAATTGAAAAAGAAAAGAAGCTGCTTAATGTTTTTATAAAAGAGATTTCTTCTTTTGGCAAGATAATAACCTATAATGGAGATAATTTTGATATTCCATTTATAAACCATAGATTAAAACTTAATAATATAAATGACTCTATAAATGGGAATAAATCCTTTGACCTATATACTATAATAAGAAAAAATAGGGATTATTTGAATTTAAAAAATTTAAAATTGAAAACTGTAGAAAAGAGTTTGGGTTTTTACAGGGAAGACAAATATTCAGGATTTGATTGTATAGGTTTTTATTATGAATATGTAAAAAGTAAAAACTTAGATTTAAAAGAAAAAATACTCAAGCACAATTTTGATGATTTAGTTTATATGCTTGATATTATTCGAATATTAGATGTAATAGATAATAAAAAAAGTATTTACCTTGATGCAAATAATAGGGTTAAAAAATTTACACTGGATCATTTTGAATTCTCGAAGGACATACTTGAAATGTCCATTTATACTGATATTCCTTTTAAAAACAATATTAAATACTTTTCCAATGAATATAGTATAGGTAGTAGAAATTTAATAAATCTTGATATTTCTATAGATGTTAAATATGCATATGTAAATAAAAATGAGGTTTGTGCCTATGTTGATAGGGATAAATACCCTAATATTATAGCTAGTAATTGTAATGAATATAATATTCCTTCTAATGTTTTTATTTTAATGGTTGAAAAGAAGTATTATATAAAAAATATTCAAGCACTAATCAAATCAATACTGGAGAATTTGTTTTATGAGGAAATTATACATTGATTGTCTATATAAAAACAATAAAAACCAGACTATGTTACCCCCCTTTATATGATAAAAAAATCAATTCTCTAGGGGCCTATAGTATCAAGCAAAAAGACACTATCAATTAAGATAATGTCTTTTTATTTGTTCGTAAATTTTTACATAGTGGATGATAAATAAAAATAGCATACTTATAACCCTTGTGTCTATGTATTTGGCAGGGATGGCAGGAATTGAACCCGCGACATTCGGTTTTGGAGACCGACGTTCTACCGCTGAACTACACCCCTAAATGTAAATGGTGGGCCTTCAGGGACTCGAACCCCGGACCTACCGGTTATGAGCCGGGCGCTCTAACCAGCTGAGCTAAAGGCCCCAATAAAATTGGGATGACCTATTAAAGCTCACAATTGCTCGCTAAAGATAGGCCTTAATGGTGCCCGAAGCCGGAATCGAACCAGCGACACGTAGATTTTCAGTCTACT
>CAZWTU010000012.1:0-33706 GCA_964637035.1 uncultured Tissierellaceae bacterium | reverse complement strand
TGAAGGTGGAAGGACAGTAGGCTCAGGAGTTGTAACTAAAATTATTTAATAAATTAGTCAAATATAAACAGGGATTGAAAAATCCCTGTTTATATAACTTGTATATATAGGAAAAAATAAAAATGTAAAAAAACTTAAGTTTTTTAAAAAAAAGACTTGAGTTTTTACTGCCTATGTTATAAAATAGACTAGTGTTCAATTTTAGACATTGCGATGATACAAAAGGTGGCTGTTTTCTAAACAGGAAATTTTTGTTGAGAATGTCCGGTTTGAAATCGGGCGACTTAGAATTATTGATTTATGCAAATTTTATTTAAAAAAATAAAAACACACCTGGCAGGGTGTATCGGTAATTCTTAAGTCGCATGTAAAACAAAAAACATGCGATAGGAGGAGGGAATTAAATGTCAAACAAGAATAAAACAAAGATTAGAATTAGGTTAAAAGCTTATGATCATGAGTTGTTGGATACTTCTGCACAAAGGATTGTTGATGCTGCAAAAAGAACAGGTGCTGATGTATCAGGCCCAGTACCGTTACCAACTGAGAAAGAAATAATAACAATACTTAGGGCAGTTCATAAATACAAAGATGCCAGGGAGCAATTTGAACAAAGAACTCATAAAAGATTGATCGATATCTTAAATCCAAATCAAAAAACAGTAGATTCACTTATGAAGTTAAATTTGCCAGCAGGAGTAGATATTGAAATCAAATCTTAATCGTTTATATGATTACTAAAGGTAATCCGCTGTAAGATAACAGGAGGTGTAACAATGAAAAATATGATAGGTAGAAAAGTGGGAATGACTCAGATATTTCAAGAGGATGGTTCAATAACTCCAGTAACTGTAATAGAAGCTGGACCATTAGTAGTAGTTCAAAAGAAAACAGTTGAATCTGATGGTTACAATGCGATTCAGGTTGGATTTGAAAATATAAAGGAACAAAGAATAAACAAACCAACAAAGGGTCATTTTGACAAAGCCAATGTAGGGTATAAAAAATATCTAAAAGAGTTTAATGTAGAAAATCCTGATGAATATGAAATCGGTCAAGAAATAAAAGTAGATGTATTTGTTGCTGGAGACATGATAGATGTTACGGGAGTTTCTAAAGGAAAAGGTACACAGGGAGTTATAAAAAGACATGGATTCTCTAGAGGTAGGGAAACACATGGATCTCATTTCCATAGAGCACCAGGTGGATTGTCAGCAGGAACTTATCCAGGAAGAGTATTTAAGGGCAAGAGAATGGCTGGAAGAATGGGAAATGAAAGAGTAACAATACAAAATTTAGAAATAGTTAGAGTAGATTCAGAAAAGAATATTATTCTTGTAAAGGGAGCAGTTCCAGGACCTAAAAAAGGAATAATTACAATAAAAGAAACTGTAAAGGTTTAATTTTTAGAGAAAGGAGGATGCAGAATGCCTAAAGTAAATGTATACAACATGTCAGGAGAGCAAGTAGAAGAATTAGAATTAAATGAAGATATCTTTGGTATTCAACCAAATCAACATGTAGTCTATGAAGTTGTAAAAAATCAACTTGCTAATAAAAGACAGGGAACACAATCAACTAAGACTAGAGCAGAGGTTAGAGGCGGTGGAAGAAAACCTTGGAGACAAAAAGGCACTGGTAGAGCTCGTGCAGGTAGTTTAAGATCTCCAATATTTACAGGTGGTGGAGTAGTGTTTGCTCCAAAGCCAAGGGACTATAGTTATAAAGTTCCTAAAAAAGTTAAAAGGCTTGCCCTTAAATCAGTTCTTAGTGCAAAAGTTGAAAGTGGAGAAATAATAGTTGTTGATAATATCAATTTTGAAGCACCTAAAACTAAAGAAATGGTAAATTTCTTAGCTAATATAAAAGCAGATAAAAAAGCTTTAATAGTTATGGACGAAAATAATGCAAATATTATTAAGTCAGCAAATAATATTCCAAATGTACAAACTGCTCTTGTTAATACTTTAAATGTTTATGATATATTAAAACATAATTCATTTATTATAACTAAAGCTGCAGTGAAAAAAGTGGAGGAGGTGTATTCATAATGCGTAATCCACATGATATTATTATTAAGCCAATAATAACTGAAAGAAGTATGGATGATATGGCATATGGGAAATATACTTTTGAAGTAGATAGAAGAACCACTAAATCAGAAGTGAAAAAAGCTATCGAAACCATATTTAATGTGAAAGTTGACAAGGTTACAACAATGAATATAATTGGAAAGATTAAGAGACAAGGCCTTCATTCGGGAAAGAGGGCAGATTGGAAAAAGGCTATAGTAAAATTAACAGAGGATTCTAAGAGGATCGAATTCTTCGAAGGAATGGAATAAAAGTTTTATAGAAGGAGGGAAAATCAATGAGTGTAAGAAAATTTAAACCCACTTCTCCAGCCCTTAGAGAGATGACAGTTTCTACTTTTGAGGAAATAACAAAAAAAGAACCTGAAAAATCACTAACGGTAAGTTTGAAAAGAAGTGGTGGAAGAAACTCTCGTGGTGTAATCACTGCTCGTCATATAGGCGGCGGAGCTAAGAGAAAATATAGAATAATTGACTTTAAGAGAACCAAAGATGGGGTTCCAGGTCGTGTTGCTGCTATTGAATACGATCCTAATAGGACTGCAAATATTGCACTTATAAATTATGTAGATGGTGAAAAAAGATATATACTTGCACCTAACAAAATTAAAGTTGGCGATATGATAGAATCAGGAAAAGATGCGGATATCAAGATTGGTAATGCAATGGAATTGAAAGATATACCAGTAGGTACAAATATACACAATGTTGAGTTAAAACCAGGTAAAGGTGGTCAACTTGTGAGATCAGCTGGAACATCAGCTCAATTAATGGCGAAAGAAGGAGAATTTGCTCAACTTAAACTTCCATCTGGAGAATTTAGACTAGTTAGGTTAGAATGTCGTGGAACTATTGGTCAAGTTGGAAATATATCTCATGAATTAATTACCATTGGTAAAGCTGGTAAATCTAGACATATGGGTATTAGGCCTGGCGTTAGAGGTAGTGCCATGAACCCTGTAGATCACCCACACGGTGGTGGAGAAGGTAGAACACCTATTGGAATGCCTGCACCATTAACTCCATGGGGTAAACCAACTATGGGTCTTAAGACTAGAAGAAAGAAAAATAAATCAAATAAATATATTGTAAGAAGAAGAAAGAAATAAATAATCGGTTTATGAGAGGAGGAACAATTATATGGGTAGATCTTTAAAAAAGGGACCTTTTATTGATGAACATTTGCTTAAAAAAGTAGAACTTTTAAATAAAAACAATGAAAAAAAGGTTATTAAAACATGGTCACGTCGTTCAACTATATTCCCAGACATGGTTAGTCATACAATAGCTGTGCATGATGGAAGAAAACATGTTCCTATATATATTACTGAAGATATGGTAGGTCACAAATTAGGTGAATTTGTAACTACTAGAACATTTAGGTCCCATGGATCTAAGGCTGAGTTTAAAACTGAAAAATCAACTAGTATGTAATAGATGATAAAAATCAACTATCTTATAATAGATAAGAGGAGGGAAATGTAGTGGAAGCTAGAGCTATAGCTAAATACGTGAGAATTTCACCATTGAAAGTAAATTTCATATGTAGTGAAATAAGAGGCAAACAAGTAGAAGAAGCCTTAGCAATATTAAAATTCACGCCCAAAAGAGGGGCTAAAGTATTAGAAAAAGTTCTTACCTCTGCAATTGCAAATGCTGAAAACAATTTAAATTTAGATAGAGATAATCTTTATGTGTCAGAAGCTTATGCAAATGATGGTCCCCATATGAAGAGATGGAGACCAAAAGCGAGAGGTATGGCTTATCCTATACTTAAAAGAAGTAGCCATATTGGTGTAGTTGTAAAAGAGATAGAGTAGAAAAGGAGGGATAGTTAATGGGTCAAAAGGTTAACCCGCACGGTCTAAGAGTTGGAATAATAAAAGACTGGGATTCAAAATGGTATGCAGATAAAAATTCATTTAGTGATTATTTAGTGGAAGATCATAATATACGTAAATTTGTTAAGAAAAAACTATATATTTCTGGTATATCCAGAATTGAAATAGAAAGAGCAGCAAATAAAATTAAACTTTCAGTCCACACAGCTAAACCAGGTATGGTAATAGGTAAGGGTGGTTCTGGAGTAGAAGCACTAAGAAAAGATATTGAAAAAATGACAGGAAAATCTGTTGTTATAAATGTTGAAGAAATTAAAATACCAGAATTAAACGCACAATTAGTTGCTGAAAATATAGCTTCCCAGTTAGAGAGAAGGGTTTCATTTAGAAGAGCTATGAAGCAAGCTATTCAAAGGACTATGAGATTTGGTGGAAAAGGAATAAAAACTCAGGTTGCTGGTAGAGTTGGCGGAGCAGATATGGCTAGAACAGAAGGATATAGTGGAGGAAGTATACCACTTCAAACACTAAGAGCAGACATAGATTATGGATTTGCTGAAGCAGATACTACATTTGGTAAGCTTGGCGTGAAGGTATGGATATACAAGGGTGAAATTTTACCTGAGAAAAAAGAAGATAAAGAGAAAAAAACAGATAGAAAATAGATTTAAATGTCCTAAGGAAGGAGGAAAATATTATGTTAATGCCTAAAAGAGTAAAATATCGTAGAGTTCATAGAGGAAGAATGAAAGGTATGGCTAGCCGTGGTAATACAATTACTTATGGAGAGTTTGGACTACAAGCATTAGAGCCTACTTGGATTACTTCCAATCAAATAGAAGCTGCAAGACGTGCTATGACTAGATATGTAAAAAGGGGCGGTAATATTTGGGTTAAGGTATTCCCCGATAAACCTGTTACAAAGAAACCAGCTGAAACACGTATGGGTTCTGGAAAAGGTGCACCTGAGTACTGGGTAGCGGTAGTTAAACCAGGTAGGATCTTATTTGAAATGGGTGGTGTATCAGAAGAGGAAGCTAGGGAAGCAATGAGACTAGCTGCACATAAATTGTCAATCAAGACTAAGTTTGTTAGTCGTGAGGAAGCGCAGGAAAAGGATGGTGAAGCTAATGAAAGTTAAAGAAGTACGCCAATTATCTGAAGCCGAATTAGGTAACAGATTAACAGAATTAAAAGCTGAATTATTTAATTTAAGATTTCAATTGGCTACTGGTCAATTAGACAATCCTTTAAAAATAAAATCAGTTAGAAAAGATATAGCTCGTGTGAAAACCATAGTTCGAGAACGAGAATTAGGTATAGGAAAGGAGGTTTAATCTTAGATGGAAAGAGGTAAACGTAAAATAAGAATAGGTAGCGTTGTAAGTGACAAAATGGATAAGACTGTTGTAGTTGCTGTTGAAACTTTCGTAACTCATCCTTTGTACAAAAAACAAATCAAAAAGACCACTAAGCTTAAAGCTCATGACGAAGGTAATGAGTGTGGAATTGGTGATAAAGTAAAAGTAATGGAAACAAGACCACTTAGTAAAGGTAAAAGATGGAGAGTAGTAAATATCGTAGAAAAGGCAAAATAGTCCTTTATTCTGGAAGGAGGTATTCACATGATTCAAACGGAAAGTCGTATGAAAATAGCAGATAACTCTGGTGCAAAAGAAGTTTTAGTTATTAGAGTTTTGGGTGGAACAAATAAAAAATATGCTAGAGTTGGAGATATAGTGGTTTGTACTGTTAAATCTGCAACACCTGGTGGCGTTGTTAAAAAAGGAGAAATTGTTAGAGCTGTAGTTGTAAGAACAAAACATGGGGTTAGAAGAAATGATGGTTCTTACATTAAATTCGATGACAATGCAGCTGTTATTATAAAAGAAGATAAGAATCCAGTAGGAACACGTATATTTGGACCCGTTACTAGGGAGCTTAGAAGAGGTAATTTTATGAAAATTATATCCTTAGCACCAGAAGTGCTATAGAAGGAGGTGCAATACATGCAGGTAAAGAGTGGAGATAGGGTAGTTGTTACAGCTGGAAAAGATAAGGGAAAAAAAGGTAAGATACTAGCAGTAATGGCTGATCAAAATAGAGTAATAGTTGAAGGTATAAACATGCTTACAAAGCATAAAAAACCTCAAGGACCAACATCCCCTGGCGGAATTATAAAAATGGAAGGACCAATTAATGCTTCCAATGTAATGTACTTTTGTGATAAAGATAAAACTGGAGTTAGAATTGGCCATAAATTTTTAGAAGATGGTTCAAAGGTTAGAGTTTGTAAAAAATGCGGAGAAGTATTAGATAAATAATGTTATATAGGAAGGAGGAATAGGAATGGCTCCTAGATTAAAAGAAAAATATGAAAATGAAGTTAAAAATTCTATGATGGAAAAATTTAAATATAAAAGCGTAATGGAAGTTCCTAAAGTTGAAAAAATTGTTGTAAATATGGGACTTGGAGAAGGTAGAGATAACCCAAAAATAATTGAATCAGCTGTGAAGGAATTAGAAATTATTACAGGGCAAAAGCCTGTAGTAACTAAGGCTAAAAAATCAATAGCAAACTTTAAACTTCGTGAAGGAATGAATGTAGGTGCAAAAGTTACTTTAAGAGGGGAAAAAATGTATCACTTCTTAGATAAATTAATGAATATTGCATTACCACGAGTTAGAGACTTTAGGGGAGTTAGTGCTACTGCTTTTGATGGAAGAGGAAACTATGCTTTAGGGATTAGAGAACAACTTATCTTTCCGGAAATTGAATATGACAAAGTTGATAGCATTAAAGGACTAGACATTGTAATAGTTACTACTGCAAAGACAGACGAGGAAGCAAAAGTATTCTTAGCAGAAATGGGAATGCCTTTTAAAAAGTAGAGAAGGAGGAAAAACTTTGGCAAAAAAGTCTATGATTGTTAAACAAAAAAGAAAACAGAAATTTTCTAGTAGGGAATATAATAGATGTAAAATATGTGGTAGACCTCATGCTTATTTAAGAAAGTATGGATTATGCCGTATTTGTTTTAGAGAATTAGCGTATAGAGGAGAAATACCTGGAGTTAGAAAGGCAAGCTGGTAGTATAAAGCTTATGAAAGGAGGTAGCTAAACAATGATGACTGACCCAATGGCGGATATGTTAACTAGAATTAGAAATGGTAGTGATGCAAAACATGATTCTGTAGACATTCCTGCTTCAAATATAAAAAAGGAATTAGCTGAAATCCTACTAAATGAGGGATTTATAAAAGGCTATGATGTTATAGAAGATGGGAAACAAGGGATTATAAGAATAGATTTTAAATATGGTGTTCAAAATCAAAAAGTTATAAGTGGAATAAAAAGAATTTCGAAACCAGGCCTTAGAGTATATGTAAAAGCTAACGAGGTCCCTAGGGTACTAGGTGGACTTGGGGTAGCAATTCTCTCTACTTCCAAAGGTATAATGACTGATAAGGTTGCAAGAAGAGACGGTGTAGGCGGAGAAGTTATTTGTTACGTATGGTAATAAATTAGTAAACTATAGGAATAGGAGGTGCACTCATGTCAAGAATAGGATTTAAGCCAATTGATATTCCAAACAATGTGGAGATTAAGGTAAGTGATATAAATCTTGTTGAGGTTAAAGGTCCAAAAGGACAATTATCTGAAGCAATAGATCAAAATATGGAAATCAAAATTGAAGATAATGTTTTAACTATAGATAGACCAAATGATACTAAAATAAATAGGTCAATGCATGGATTATCTAGAACATTAATTGATAATATGATAGTAGGGGTTACTGAAGGATATTCTAAAACATTGGAAATACAAGGTACAGGATATAGAGCTGCAAAACAAGGGAATAAGCTTGTTTTAACTCTAGGTTATTCACATCCTTTAGAGCTTGAGGACCCTGCAGGTATAGAAGTAGAGGTTCCTGCTCAAAATAAAATTATTGTTAGTGGAATAAACAAACAACAAGTAGGGAATTATGCAGCAAATATAAGAGAATTTAGGAAGCCAGAGCCTTACAAAGGTAAAGGTATTAGATATACAGGCGAGCATGTACGACGTAAAGTCGGCAAGACTGGTAAGTAGAAGGGAGTGAAATACAATGTTTAAAAAAGTAAAAAGAAATGTAAATAGAAAAAAGAGACATGAAAGAGTAAGACGAAAAATTACTGGGACTCCCACTAAGCCAAGATTAAATGTATTTAGGAGTGGGAAGCATATATATGCCCAAGTAATTGATGATATTGCAGGCAATACATTAGCTTCAGCTTCTACATTAGATAAATCATTTGAACTTACTACAACACACAATAAAGAAGCTGCAAAACTTGTAGGAGAAGCTATTGCTAAAAAATCATTGGAAAAAGGTATAGAAGAAGTTGTATTTGATAGAGGTGGCTTTATCTATCACGGTAAAATAAAAGAACTTGCAGAAGGAGCTAGAGAAGCAGGTCTTAAATTCTAGCAAAAGGAGGCGAATTTATGAGACGTTCAAATAGAGATAATAAACAAACAGAATTTAAAGAAAGAGTTGTTAGTATCAACCGTGTAACAAAAGTTGTTAAAGGCGGTAGAAACTTTCGTTTTAGTGCATTGGTAGTTGTAGGAGATGAAAACGGTAATGTTGGCATGGGAATGGCTAAAGCATTAGAAGTTCCTGAGGCTATAAGAAAAGCCATTCAAAATGCAAGGAAAAACATGATATCAGTTCCTCTTGTTGGTACTACAATACCCCATGAAATAATAGGTGAATTTGGCGCAGGAAGAGTACTAATGAAGCCATCTAAGGAAGGTACAGGAGTTATTGCTGGTGGAGCGGTTCGTGCTGTATGTGAATTAGCTGGAATTAAAGATATCAGGGCAAAATCTTTAGGAACTAGTAATCCAAGAAACGTAGTAAATGCTACAATGGAAGGTCTAAAAGGCCTGAAAAGAGTAGAAGAGGTTGCTAAACTAAGGGGAAAAACAGTAGAAGAAATATTAGGATAGGGGGGATTTGGAATGGCTATGATCAAAATTAAATTAGTTAAAAGTCCTATTGGTAAACCTGAAACCCACAAAAAGACAATAAAAGCCCTAGGATTTAAAAAAATTGGTCAAGTAGTGGAAAAGAATGACACCCCTCAAATTAGAGGAATGATACATCAAGTAGACTACATGGTTAACGTTATAGATTAAGTTAAAGTTAAAGGAGGTGTACCGATGAAACTTAATGAATTAAGACCGAATGAAGGTGGGGGAAGTAGACCACGCAAAAGATTAGGTAGAGGAATCGGTTCAGGACTTGGAAAGACATCTGGAAAAGGACATAAAGGTCAAAACGCAAGATCTGGTGGAGGAGTAAGACCAGGCTTCGAAGGTGGACAAATGCCCCTATTTAGAAGACTTCCAAAGAGAGGATTCACAAATATATTCGCTAAAGAATATGCAATTGTTAACATAGAAAAACTAAATAAATTTGATGAAAATACAGTTGTTACTCCAGAACTTTTAATAGAAGAAGGAGTAGTAAAAAAAGGCAAAGCCATTGATGGAATAAAAGTATTAGGAGATGGCGAACTCAATGTTAAATTAACAGTACAGGCACAAAAGTTTAGTAAAACTGCTGCTGAGAAGATAGAAGCTGCAGGGGGAAAGGCTGAGGTGATTTAAATGCTCTCAACTTTAAAGAATGCGTGGAGGATACCGGATATTAGAAAAAAGATGATCTTTACACTATTTATGTTATTAGTATTTAGATTAGGCTCTAATGTACCAGTTCCTTTTATAGACAAGGCTATGATAGCCGATATATTCGCTCAAAGTCAGGGAGGTTTACTTGAGTTCTTAGATTTAATGGGTGGAGGAACTTTTAGTAAGTTCAGTGTATTTGCTACAAATATTTATCCATATATTACAGCTTCAATAGTATTACAACTTCTAACTATAGCTATTCCTCGTTTAGAAGAATTAGCTAAAGAAGGAGAAGAAGGCAAGAAAAAAATAAATAAATATACTAGATATTTAGCTATTGCTTTAGCAGGTATTCAAGCATTTGGATATACATTTGGATTATTTAGACCAGCTTTGCTAACAACAAGTGCACTGCAAAATATAATTGTAATAATATCCATGGTAGCAGGAACTGCTTTCCTTATTTGGATAGGTGAAATGATAACAGAAAAAGGTATTGGAAATGGTATCTCACTGATTATATTTATTGGGATAATTTCTAGGCTACCTACAACCCTAATGAATTCAATCAATTTAATTAGGATAGGTGCTTTAAGCCCGATAAAGGCATTGTTATTTGGATTAGTAATTTTGATAACAGTAGCTTTAGTTGTTGCTTTGCAAGAGGGTGAAAGAAAAATACCAGTACAATATGCAAAAAGAGTTGTTGGAAGAAAAATGTATGGTGGACAAAGTACGCATATACCTATAAAGGTATCTATGGCTGGAGTACTACCAGTTATATTTGCCTCATCATTATTAGCTTTTCCACAAACCATAACAATGTTTTCTAAAGGTGGATTTGCTACTTGGGTAGAAAAATACTTAACTCCTGCAGGGACAGTAGGTATTTGGGTCTATACTATATTAAATATTGTGTTGATTATGTTTTTCACTTATTTCTATACAGCTATTCAGTTTAATACTGTAGAATATGCGAATAACTTGAGACAAAATGGTGGTTTCATTCCAGGAATAAGACCAGGAAGACCAACATCAGAACATTTAAATAAAGTAGTAACTCGTATTACATTTGTAGGCGGTTTAGCCCTAGCTATCTTAGCATCACTACCAATTATTTTATCAAAGCTATTTGGTATGCAAGTGAATTTTGGTGGAACTGCTGTGATTATAGTTGTAGGGGTTGCACTAGAAACAGTTAAGCAAATAGAATCACAAATGTTAATGAGACATTATAAAGGATTCTTGAACTAAACTATAGGAGATGAGAAAATGAGATTAGTATTATTGGGACCTCCCGGAGTAGGGAAAGGAACTCAGGCATCAGCTATAGTTGAAAAGTATAACATACCACATATTTCAACAGGAGATATATTTAGAGCTAATATCAAACAAGGTACTGACCTTGGGAAAAAAGCAAAAGCTTACATGGATAAAGGCCATTTGGTTCCTGATGATATAGTGGTTTCTATTGTGAAAGATAGGCTGTCTGAAGAAGATTGTATGGAAGGTTTTCTTTTAGATGGATTTCCTAGAAACATCAATCAAGCGGAAATTTTAGATGGGGAACTTTCTAAAATGGGTATAAAACTTGATAAAGTTGTTAATATTGATGCAGACAAGGAAATATTAGTAGAAAGGGTTGTTGGCAGAAGAATTTGTAAAACATGTGGTGCTGGTTATCACATTAAATTTAATCCTCCAAAGAAAGAAGATGTTTGTGATATAGATGGAGGAGAATTATTCCAAAGGGAAGATGATACTAGAGAAACTGTGTCTACTAGAATAGAAATTTATGAAGAGCAAACACAGCCACTTATAGATTATTATAAAGAAAAAGGAATAATACTTAATATAAATGGAACACAGCCAATATCCAAGGTATTTGAAACTATAGTAGGAGCTTTAGAAAATGATTAAAAAGAAACTCTATGTGATTTCTTTAAATAATCTAACAGCTCAAAAGAACTATTATAAAGAGGTGAATTTATAATGGATTTAGGTGATGACATTGCCATAGGGCAAGTTGTTAAATCAAGAGCTGGAAGAGACAAAGGGAAAATTTTCTTAGTAATAGATATAATAGACGGAGAAAATGTTTTTATTGTAGATGGAAACTTAAGAAAATTAGATAATCCTAAAAAAAAGAAGATAAAACATCTAATTGTATATAATACAATCCTAGATGAATTGAAATATAAATTAGATAATAATATCAAAATCAATAATGCGTATATAAGAAAACTATTAGAGCCTATGAATAAAGGTTCCTAAAATTGTTGAACAGGAGGTTTGAAAACCTAATGTCTAAATCTGACGTTATAGAAGTTGAAGGTACAGTAGTAGATGCTTTACCAAATGCTATTTTTAAAGTAAAACTAGAAAATGGTCATGAGGTTTTGGCTCATATTTCTGGAAAACTAAGAATGAATTATATAAGAATACTTGCAGGTGATAAGGTGACTGTAGAATTATCACCCTATGATTTGACTAGAGGAAGAATAACCTGGAGAAACAAGTAGCATGGGAGGGATTTAAGTGAAGGTTAAACCATCAGTTAAAAAAATATGTGAAAAATGTAAAGTAATAAAAAGAAATGGGAAAGTAATGGTTATCTGTGAAAACCCTAGACATAAGCAAAGACAAGGTTAATTCTAATAAATATAACCTTGTAGTGGATTTACTATAGGAGGTGCAAAAATTAATGGCCAGAATTTCAGGCGTTGACTTACCAAGAGATAAAAGAATTGAAATTGGTTTAACTTATATATTTGGTATAGGTAGACCAAGGGCAATTGAAATATTGGAAAAAGCTGGTGTGGATAAAGACACTAGAGTAAAGGATTTAACTGAAGCAGAAGTTTCAGAATTAAGAGCTGTTATTGACACTTATCAAGTAGAAGGTGACTTGAGAAGGGATACAGCACTTAACTTAAAGAGACTAAGAGAAATAAATTGTTATAGAGGAATAAGACATAGAAGAGGTCTTCCTGTTAGAGGACAGAGGACTAAGACTAATGCAAGGACTAGAAAAGGTCCTAAAAAGTTAGTATCTAAAAAGAAGTAGGTAAAGGAGGGAAACATTAAGTGGCAACTAAAAAATCGCCAACTAAAGGCAAAGCTAAATCAACACGAGTTAGAAGAAGAGAACGTAAAAATATAGATAGAGGTCAAGCACATATACAGTCAACATTTAACAATACTATGGTAACTCTTACAGACTTACAAGGTAATGTATTGTCATGGGCAAGTGCTGGACAATTAGGTTTTAGAGGTTCAAGAAAATCCACTCCTTTTGCAGCACAAGAAGCAGCACAGGAAGCAGCTAAAAAAGCTATGGAACATGGTTTGAAAAGTGTAGAAGTTTTTGTAAAAGGACCAGGATCAGGAAGAGAAGCAGCGATTAGATCATTACAAGCAACAGGTCTAGAAGTCAATATGATAAAGGACGTAACTCCGATTCCTCATAACGGATGTAGACCACCAAAAAGAAGAAGAGTTTAATAGGAGGTGTTAATAGATGTCAAGATACACAGGACCCACATGTAGACTTTGTCGTAGAGAGGGAATGAAATTATTCCTTAAAGGCGATAGATGTTATACCGACAAATGTGCAATAGTTAAAAAGAACTATCCGCCAGGACAGCATGGACAAGGGAGAAAAAAGGTAACAGAATATGGAATGCAGCTTAGAGAAAAACAAAAAGTACGTAGATTTTATGGCATATCTGAATCTCAAATGCTAAAAGCTTTCTTAAATGCAGATAAAATGCAAGGGATTACAGGTGAGAATCTACTTAAATTATTAGAACTAAGATTAGATAATGTAGTATATAGATTGGGTCTAGCATCATCAAGAGCAGAAGCTAGACAACTAGTTACACACGGACATTTTTTAGTAAATGATAGAAAGGTAGATATACCTTCAGCATTAGTTTCATTAGGAGATATTATTGAGGTAAAAGCGAGAAGTAAAAACAGTGAAAAGTTTAAAGAAATAGCAGAAAACCATAATGGCAATACTGTTAAATGGGTAAATATTGATCTTGAAAATTTTAAGGGCAGCATAATAGCTGAACCAACTAGAGAAGATTTAGATATTCCAATAGAAGAACACTTAATTGTTGAGTTGTATTCTAAATAATATTATTCATAAGAGTTGCCCTCATATTTTAATCAACCAAATCTAAAGGAGGGTTAATGTAAATGATAGAAATTGAAAAGCCGAGAATTGAAATTTTAGAATTAAGTGAAGATGAATCCTATGGGAAATTTATGGTAGAACCCCTTGAAAGGGGTTACGGTACTAGTTTAGGAAATTCACTCCGAAGGGTGTTATTATCTTCACTACCAGGGGCAGCAGTATCTTCTATAAAAGTTCAAGGTGTACTTCATGAATTTTCAACAATACCAGGAGTATTAGAGGACTTACCAGAAATCATTTTGAATATTAAGGGATTAGCTGCAAGAGTTTTTATAGATGAGCCAGTTACCCTTAGAATAGAAGCTGAAGGAGAACAGGTTATAACAGCAGGAGACATTATTACTGGACCAGATGTTGAAATAGTAAACAAGGACCATCATATTGCAACTATAAATGAAGATGGCAATTTATACATGGAACTTGAGCTGGTAAAAGGCAGGGGCTATATAGTAGCGGAAAAAAATAAAAAAGAAGGTCAACTTGTAGGTGAAATACCTGTAGATTCTTCTTTTACTCCAGTTAAAAAGGTTAATTTCCAAGTTGAAAACACTAGAGTAGGTCAGATTACCAACTTTGATAGGTTAATTTTAGAAGTATGGACAGATGGAACAATGCAACCAGATGAGGCAACTTCTCTTGGGGCAAAGATATTAACTGAGCATCTAGATCTTTTCATTGGATTAACAGAACATGTAAACGAAGTAGAAATAATGGTAGAAAAAGAAGAGGATAAGCAAGAAAAAGTCCTTGAAATGACAGTAGAAGAATTAGATCTTTCAGTGCGTAGTTATAACTGTTTAAAGAGAGCAGCTATAAATACAGTTGAAGAGTTAATCCATAAGACCGAAGATGATATGATGAAAGTTAGAAATCTTGGTAAAAAGTCCCTTGAGGAAATACAGGGAAAACTTGCTGAGTTAGATTTAAGCTTAAAGAAATTAGATGAGTAATAAGGCATTAAGGAGGGATAATTATGGCAACATTAAGGAAACTTGGTCGCCCTACGGATCATAGACAAGCAATGCTTAGAAACTTAGTAACTTCAGTTCTAAGAAGTGAAAGAATAGAAACAACAGTTACTAGGGCTAAGGAAGCACAAAGAATGACAGACAGAATGATTACCTTAGCAAAAAGAGGAGACTTACATGCTAGAAGGCAAGCTATAGCTTATATATACGATGAAGACGTAGTTACAAAACTATTTGAAGAAATCGGACCTAAATATGCAGAAAGAAACGGTGGTTACACCAGAGTTCTTAAGCTTGGACCACGTCGTGGAGACGGAGCAGAAATTGCAATACTAGAATTAGTATAAAGAGTAGGGGATTAAGTTTAAACTTAGTCCTCTTATTTATGCCCTAACCCGATTTGCGGTGCATTTCCGCAAATTGATGGTAGGTCAAACGCAAAGAATACCAAATTCATGTGAGCGAAGCGAGCAAATGAATTTGTGTAATTCGACTGCGGAAAATGCCCTAACCCGATTTGCGGTGCATTTCCGCAAATTGATGGTAGGTCAAACGCAAAGAATACCAAATTCATGTGAGCGAAGCGAGCAAATGAATTTGTGTAATTCGACTGCGGAAAATGCCCTAACCCGATTTGCGGTGCATTTCCGCAAATTGATGGTAGGTCAAATTCTTTAAACTGTCAATTGTTAAATATCAAATATTATGTTATATTATACTAGGGATTAATCATGATAAAGATTAATCTTAAATCCAATAACAGAGGGATAAAAATGATTAAAATAGAAAATGCAACTTATGAATATAAATCACTAATAGACGAAAGCTTCGAAAAAGCTGTTGAAAACTTAAATATGGAAGTAGTAGAGGGAGAATTTCTAGTTATACTTGGCCACAATGGTTCAGGTAAATCAACATTAGCTAAATTAATTAATGGACTTATTTTGCCTACAGAGGGTAATATAACTGTAATGGGTATGAATACAAAGGAAGATAAAAACATATGGGAAATAAGAGAAAAAGCAGGTATGGTATTTCAAAACCCAGATAATCAAATTGTAGCTACAATAGTTGAAGAAGATGTGGCCTTTGGGCCAGAGAACTTAGGCATTCCTCCTAAAGAAATAAGAAGAAGGGTAGATGAAGCATTAGAAATAGTAGAAATGACTGAATATAAAAAACATGCACCCCATCTTTTATCAGGTGGACAAAAACAGAGAGTGGCAATAGCAGGAATATTGGCTATGAAACCCCAGTGTATTATTTTTGATGAACCAACATCAATGTTAGATCCAACAGGTAGAATAGAAGTAATGAATACCATAAAGAAACTAAATAAAGAAGAAAGCAAAACAATTATTTTGATTACACACTATATGGATGAAGCTGTTCAAGCTGATAGGGTTATTGTAATGGAAAAGGGTAAAATTGTAATGGAAGGAACACCAAAAGAGATATTCAGCCAGGTAGAAAAGGTAAAATCTTTGGGCTTAGATGTTCCACAAGTAACAGAATTAGCATATGAGCTTAGGAAAGAAGGAATCCAGTTAAAAGATGACATCTTATCAATAGAAGAGTTGGTGGAATTATTATGATTATGAAGATAAGCAATTTAAATTATGTGTATAATCCTAACACCCCTTTTGAACAGAAGGCTTTGGATAATATTAATATAGAAATTAAACGGGGAGAATTTATAGGACTAATAGGACATACCGGTTCAGGTAAATCCACCCTAGTTCAACACTTAAATGGATTAATAAAGCCAACCAGCGGTAGTATCATAATTGATGGTGTAGATATTACTGGTAAGGATGCCAACCTTAAGGAAATCAGACAAAAGGTTGGATTAGTATTTCAATATCCTGAGCATCAATTATTTGAAGAAACAATATATAAAGATATAGCTTTTGGACCTAAAAACTTAGGCTTAAGTAAAGAGGAAATCCATGAAAGAGTAAAAGACTCTATGAAACAAGTTGGTTTAGATTTTGAAGACCTAAAAGACAGGTCACCCTTTGAGCTAAGCGGGGGCCAGAAGAGGAGGGTTGCCATAGGTGGTGTCATAGCTATGAAACCCAAGATACTCATACTTGACGAGCCAACAGCGGGCTTAGACCCTAGGGGTAGGGATGAGATACTAGGAGAAATATCTAATCTTTATAAAGATAGAAATATGACAGTTATACTTGTTTCCCATAATATGGAGGACATAGCTAAGCTTGTAAATAGAATATTAGTTATGGATAGAGGGAAAATTGCTATGGATGATAGACCTCTTGAAATTTTTAAAAGGGCAGATGAACTAAAAACAATTGGCCTAGGTGTTCCGCAAATAACTGAATTCATGAAGGAATTTTATATAAAACATGGGAACCCTAAAAAAGAAAATATGTTGGATACTGTTTTAACAGTTGAAGAGGCAAAAGAAGAAATATTAAGATACTTAAGGAGTAATAAAGATGCTTAAAGATATAACAATAGGACAATATTTCCCTGGTGATACAATTATTCACAGATTAGATCCAAGAATAAAAATTATTATAATATCACTATTTATAATGTCATTATTTTTTGTAAATAGTTTTATTCCCTATGTCTTTATTTTAGGATTTATATTAATGGTAATTAAAATATCAGGAATACCAATAAAATATATATTGAAGGGATTAAAGCCATTATTTTTTATAATATTGATTACTTTTGCAATTAATATATTTCTTACTAAAGGCGAAATATTATTTAAAATAGGACCTTTAAGTGTTACTAAGGAAGGTTTATATTTTGCTTTTTTTATGGGATTAAGGCTTGTTTTCCTTATAACAGGAACTTCCCTTCTGACATTGACTACATCACCTATCGCCCTAACAGATGGAATAGAAAATCTTTTAAACCCTTTTAAGAGAATAGGAGTACCGGCACATGAACTAGCTATGATGATGACTATAGCTCTTAGATTTATTCCCACATTATTAGAAGAAACCGATAAAATAATGAAGGCCCAAATGGCCAGGGGAGCTGATTTTGAATCAGGGAACATATTGCGAAGGGCAAAGAATCTAGTGCCATTACTTGTCCCCTTATTTATTAATGCCTTTAGAAGGGCGGATGAACTTGCCACTGCAATGGAAGCTAGATGTTATAGAGGTGGGGATAATAGGACTAGGTTAAATGAGCTAAAGTTGGTTAAATCGGATGTGGTAGCACTCTTTTCTAGTTTTATATTTTTTGGATTTATAATATCCACTAGGTTTATAATAGGTTAGCTATGAAAAATATAAAATTAATCATTGAATATGAAGGATCAAACTATTCTGGCTGGCAAAGACAAGATGATGTAAATACAATACAAGAAGAAATAGAAAAGGCTTTAGAAAAAACAATTAAAGAGAAGATAAAGATTATAGGGTCTGGTAGAACTGATAAAAAAGTACATGCTCTAGGCCAGGTAGCCAACTTTATAACCACAGCAAGAATGCCAGGGGAAAGGTATAAACATGCCCTGAAGGAATATTTACCTGAGGATATAACTATTATAGATTCTCAGGAAGTTAGTTTAGATTTCCATTCTAGATTTGATGCTAAAAAGAAAATATATAAATATATTGTTTATAATGGGAAGTTGCCAAGGGCACTTTACAAAAGGTTTTCATATCATTGTCCCTATGACTTAGATATAGAAGCCATGAGGCTGGCTTCTAAATACCTTATAGGAAGCCATGACTTTGAAAGCTTTAAGCCTACAGAATCTGTTACTCATACTACTATTAAGACAATATATAGTATAGATATAAATAAAAAAGAGGATATTGTAGAATTTACTATTGAAGGTAAAAGTTTTTTGCACAATATGGTTAGGATTATTGTAGGTACGTTATTGTATGTTGGAAGAGGCAAGATTCCTAAGGAAGAATTACCCTTAATAATGGGAGCAAAAAGTAGAGAAAAAGCAGGACCAACTGTTCCACCACAGGGATTATATTTAAAAAAGGTTTTTTATGATAAAAAACCTCTTGACATTGATAATTACATATATTAGAATGTATAAGAGTGTTTAAAAAGAGTCCCGGAAACTTTTTTTAACATAGATTATCAAAGGTTCGTATTAAGGAGGGAAGACTATGAAAAGCTTTATGGCTAAAACAAATGAAGTAGATAGAAAATGGTATGTAATAGACGCTGAGGATAAAGTCTTAGGTAGATTATCTACAGAGATTGCTACTATATTGAGTGGTAAAAACAAACCAACATATACTCCTCATGTAGATACAGGGGATTTTGTCATTATTATAAATGCATCAAAGGTAAAACTAACAGGTAAAAAATTAGAACAAAAACATCATGTATATCATACTGGACATCCAGGTGGATTAAAAAAGATACCTTATAGCAGACTAATGCAAGAAAGACCTGAAAAAATAATAGAATTAGCAGTAAAAGGAATGCTTCCTAAGAGTAGCTTAGGTAGAAAAATGATTAAAAAATTAAAAGTATATGGCGGAGCTGAACATGAACACCAAGCTCAACAACCTGAAACTTATGAATTTTAATCTAAAGTAGAAAGGAGGACTGTAAGTGGCTAATATACAATTTATGGGAACTGGAAGAAGAAAAACTTCAGTTGCAAGAGTTAGAATAATACCTGGAAATGGTAATTTTACTATAAATAAAAGAGACATTGAAGATTATTTTAATTATGAAACTTTAAAAGTTATTGCTAGAGAACCACTACTTGCATCAGAAACAATAGATAAGTATGATGTTATTGTAAATGTTCATGGGGGAGGTGCTACTGGCCAAGCTGGGGCTGTTAGACACGGTTTAGCTAGAGCATTAATTGAATCTGACAAGGAACTAAGACCTATACTTAAAAAGGCAGGTTACTTAACTAGAGACTCTAGAATGAAAGAAAGAAAGAAATACGGATTAAAAAAAGCGAGAAAATCACCACAATTCTCAAAAAGATAATATATATTATTATAGAAGCCAAAGGGAAACCTTTGGTTTTTTCTTTTAGGAATATATTAATATACTCTACAATATATTTCTATAGGAGGGGATAATATGAAGGTTGTTATAATAAGAAAAGAGTATATATTTATTTTATTATTAGGCATATTAATAGGGTTTTTATTAAGATATCTTGTTTTCCAAGACAATCATGCATTACCAGTATCTTATTTACCAATATCAAATAAAATAATAGCTATAGATCCAGGCCATGGGGGAGTAGATCCAGGGGCTATAGGTGTAAGTGGTACTAATGAGGATGAAATAAATTTAAAGATAGGATTAAAACTAAAGAGATTAATAGAACAAAGTGGTGGTATTGTTATAATGACTAGAGAGAAAGATATAGGATTATACTCTGATAAAGCTAAGACATTAAGGGAAATGAAAACTGAGGATTTACATAAAAGAAGGGAAATAGTAGAAATAAGCGAAAGTGAAATATTCATTTCAATCCATTTGAACGATTTTACTAGACCTGAGTATTACGGGGCACAAACATTTTATAAGGAAGGTTCAGAAGAGGGGAAAAAACTAGCATTAATAATACAAAGTCAGCTAAGAAATATATTAGATAAGGATAATACAAGGGAGCCACAAAAAAGAAATGATTTATATGTACTAAATGAGGTCGATATACCATCAGTTTTAGTGGAATGTGGATTTTTATCAAATATAAATGAGGAAGCAATGCTAAAGGACGAAATCTATCAAGAAAAGATAGCTTGGGCTATATATATTGGAATTATGAATTATTTTAGTGACATGGATCAAAGTCCTTTTTAGCTAGTAGGATGAAAATTGATAAAAAGATGTCAATGAGTTTATGACCTACGTAACATTGTCAATGCAAGGTGTTGGATGAATATAGTAAATGAATTTAATTGTTTTATGCTATTGCATATTTTTTCCACCTCTTGTATAATAAAATCGTAGCTATGAATATTATAATTTTTTAATAAGCAAAGTGATAAGTTTATTTTAAAATTAATAGGGTAATATAATCATAGTGAACTATAAGGAGAGGAGTGGTCAAATGGATGCAAAGAAAACCCCATTATATGAAGAACATATAAAACTAGGAGGGAAGGTAGTAGATTATGCAGGATGGTATCTTCCGATTCAATACAAGGGTTTAGTTGCAGAACATGAAGCAGTTAGAAATGCTGTAGGTTTATTTGATGTATCTCATATGGGAGTAATTACAGTTAAAGGTAAGGATGCATTGGATTTTGTAGATTATCTTGTAACAAATGATGTTTCAAAAGCTGTAGATAACCAAATTATGTATACTTTTATGTGTCAACCCGATGGAGGAGTAGTTGATGACTTTTTAATTTATAGGTATGGACCAGAATACTTTTATTTGGTAGTAAATGCAGCAAATATCCAAAAGGATTATGACTGGATACTAAATCATAAGAAGGACTTTGATGTTGAAGTTGACAATCTTTCTGATGATACAGGAATACTTGCACTTCAAGGACCTTTAGCAATTAAAACTTTGCAAAAATTAACTAAAAAAGATTTAAGTGAAATGAAATTCTTTACATTTGCAGAAAGTGTGAATTTAAATGGATTAGACTGTATGGTATCTAGAAATGGCTATACTGGTGAAGACGGATTCGAAATATATACTACTAATGAAGGCGTAGTAAAGGTATGGAATGATCTTTTAGAAGTTGGTAAAGAAGAAGGAATCATGCCTACTGGATTAGGATGTAGGGATACACTAAGATTTGAAGCAGCATTACCATTATATGGACATGAGATTTCAGAAACAATAACACCTTTAGAAGGTGGATTCAAGTATTTTGTTAAACTTAAAAAAGAATCTGATTTTGTTGGAAAAGAAGCTCTTACTAAACAATGGGATGAAGGAATCACGAGAAAATTAGCTGGATTTGAAATGTTGGGAAGAGGAATACCTAGAGAAGAATACGAAATACAAAAAGATGGCAAGAAAATAGGACATGTAACTACTGGCTATATGTCACCAACTCTAAAGAAGAACATAGGTAATGCACTTATTTCTCCAGAGTTTACAGAATTAGGTACAGAAATAGATATAATGATTAGAAACAAGCCAGTTAAGGCTACAATAATAAGTAAAAACTTTTTAAAGAAATAAACAATAAATAGGAGGGTTAAAATGAAAGTAGTTAAAGGTTTACTTTATACAAATGATCATGAATGGGTTAAGGTTGAGGGAGATACAGCAACAATAGGAATAGCTGATCACGCACAGGATCAATTAGGAGATATAGTTTATGTTGAACTTCCTGAAATTGATGATGAAATTGACAAAGAAGAAGATTTTTCAGCAGTAGAGTCAGTAAAAGCTGCAGCGGATGTTTATATGCCAATTAGTGGTAAGGTAGTAGAAGTAAATGAAGACTTAATGGATAGCCCAGAATTACTAAATGAAGATCCTTATGAAAATTGGATGATTAAAGTAGAGATACTTGATAAGAGTGAATTAGATGAATTGATGACAAGCGAGGAATACGAAAAGTTTTTAGCTGAGGAGGAATAATTTATGTTTCCATACATTCCAACAACTCACGAAGATGAACAGGAAATGCTTAAGGTAATAGGCGTAGATTCTATGGAAGATTTATTTAGTGATATTCCTAAGGATATGCAGTTAAACAGAGAGCTAAATATTCCTAAAGCAAAAAGTGAATTAGAAGTTATGACTTATTTGAAGTCACTTGCAGATAAAAACTGTTCTCTTAGTAAGTTAACTAATTTTCTTGGGGCTGGAGCATATGATCATTATATTCCATCAATAGTGGACCATATAATATCAAGATCAGAATTTTACACATCATATACTCCGTATCAACCAGAAATTAGTCAAGGAACTTTGCAATATATATTTGAATTTCAAACTTTGATTTCTGAACTTACTGGTATGGATTTAGCAAACGCATCCCTATATGATGGGGGCACAGCAATTGCAGAAGCAGCTCTAATGGCTGCAGCCCATTCAAGAAAAGATGAATTAATAATATCTAAGACTGTAAGGCCAGAGTCAAGACAAATTTTAAAGACTTATGCACATATTCAAGGACTTAAAGTTGTAGAAATAGATATGAAAGACGGAGTTACTGATTTAGAAGCACTAGAAAAAGAAGTTAGTGACAATACAGCAGCAGTGATAGTCCAAAGTCCAAACTTCTTTGGTATAATAGAAGATTTAGAAGCTACTGGTAAAATTGCACATATAGGCAAGAAAACTACTTTTATTGCTTCAGTTGATCCAATATCACTTGGTATCCTTAAGAAACCTGGGGATTTAGGAGTGGATGTAGCAGTAGGGGAAGGCCAGGGAATGGGTATACCATTATCATTTGGTGGACCTTACTTAGGGTTTATAGCTGTTAAAAAACCTTATATGAGAAAATTACCTGGAAGAATTGCAGGGGAAACTAAGGACGTAAATGGTAAAAGGTCATATGTATTGACTTTGACTGCTAGGGAGCAGCATATAAGAAGAGAAAAAGCAACTTCTAATATTTGTTCTAACCAAGGATTGAATGTATTGGCAGCTACAGTATACATGGTTACATTAGGTAAAAAAGGCCTTAGAGAAGTTGCCATGCAAAGTACACAAAAGGCTCACTATGCTTTTGAAAAGCTTACAAAATCAGGCAAGTACAAGCCAGTATTTGATAAACCATTCTTTAAAGAATTTGCAATTACTTCAGACATAGATCCTGATAAGATAATTGGAGATTTAAGACAAGAAGATATAATAGGTGGTTATGATTTAGGTAAGGATTATCCAGAGTTTAAAAATTCTATGTTATATGCAGTAACAGAAAAGAGAACAAAAGACGAAATTGATAAATTATCTAGTGTATTGGAGGGAATAAAATGAGAAAATATGAAAAACTTATATTCGAATTATCTAAGCCAGGAAGAAAAGGATATAATCTTCCAGAATTAGATGTAGAAGATAAAGATATAGAAACTTTTATTCCAAAAGAGTTCTTAAGTGATAAAGAATTAAATTTCCCAGAATTATTTGAATTTGATATAGTTAGACACTATACTAATTTATCTAATAAAAACTATGGATTAGATACTGGATTTTATCCACTAGGATCTTGTACTATGAAGTATAATCCTAAAATTAATGAAGATGCATGCAGGATTGATGGATTTGCAAACTTGCATCCATACCAAAGGGAAGATTGCGTTCAAGGTGCCTTACAGCTAATGTACGAATTAGATCTATCCTTAGCTGAAATAGCAGGTATGGATAAAATGAGTTTACAGCCAGCTGCTGGTGCTCATGGTGAGTTAACAGGCATTATGGTTATAAAAGCATTCCACGAGCACAACGGTGATTTTAAGAGAAATAAAATCATAGTTCCAGACTCTGCTCATGGTACAAATCCTGCAACTGCAGTTATGGCAGGATATAAAACAATAGAAATCAAATCAACGGAACATGGATTAGTAGATGTAGAAGCACTTAAGGCTGTAGTTGGAGAAGATACAGCAGGACTAATGCTTACAAATCCAAATACCCTTGGTTTATTTGAAAAAGATATTAAAGAAATAGCTAAAGTGGTTCATGATGCAGGTGGGCAATTATACTATGATGGAGCAAATGCAAATGCAATACTTGGCCATGCAAGGCCAGGAGACATGGGGTTTGACGTAGTCCACTTTAACATACACAAAACTTTCTCAACTCCACATGGTGGCGGGGGTCCAGGTTCAGGTCCTATAGGTGTAAAGAAACATCTAGAAGATTTTTTACCTGTACCAGTAGTTAGGAAAGATGATGAAAGATATTATCTTGACTATAATATTCCACATACTATAGGTAAAGTTAAAGATTTCTTTGGTCACTTTGGAATTTTAGTTCGAGCATACACCTATATTCTTACTATGGGTAGTGATGGACTGAAAAGAGCCAGTTCTGTAGCTGTTTTGAATGCTAACTATATGGCTCAAAGGCTTAAGGAAGATTATCATTTACCATTAGATACAATTTATAAGCATGAGTTTGTATTAGGTGGGTTAAAAGATAGGTTATCAGAAGTAACAACCCTGGATATAGCTAAGAGACTTTTAGACTTAGGATATCATCCGCCAACAGTTTACTTCCCTCTAATTATTAGTGAGGCAATGATGATTGAACCAACAGAAACTGAAAGTAAAGAAACCTTAGATGAGTTTATTGAAGCTATGATACAAATAGCTAAGGAATCGAAAGAAAATCCACAGATTCTAAAAGAAGCACCTCATCACACTATTGTAAGTAGACCAGATGAAACTCAGGCAGCAAGAAACCCTGTCTTAAAATATGAAGGGAAAATGTAAAAACAAATAAACATGTAGGGATACATATCTGAATTCAGATTGTATCCCTATATTTATTCAAAATAAATATTAATAATTGATTTCTAAAATGAAATAGAGTGAAATATCTTATAATAGATGAAAGAAGGAAAAACAATGAAAAAAAGAATAACTATGTTTCTGCTCCTAAGCATATTTTTATTTTTAACAATTGGATTAATGGTCAGAAATACTAATGAAGGAATTTTGTTTGATGTAATTATATTAGAGATTTTACATAAAAATCATAATCCAATATTATTTGCTATTATGAAGCTAATATCATTTATAGGTTCAGCCTACTTTATGATACCAGCAATGATAATAGCTATAATCTATACAATAATAAAAAAAAACTACTATGTATCAAAATTACTAGTGTTATCAACTTTGGGATCTTACATAGTGAATTTCTTATTAAAGATGATATTTCAAAGGGGAAGACCTTTAGGATATTTTCTAGTGGATCAAGGAGGCCTTAGCTATCCCAGTGGTCACTCTATGGTTACTATGACATTTTATATGACTCTAGCATACATATTTGGCAAAATAACTAAGAAAAAAGAAAATAAAAAATGGGTATATCTCTTTTCATATATTATGATAACATTAATGGGTATAAGTAGACTATATTTAGGAGTTCATTGGCCTACAGATATAATTGGAGGGTATTTAATGGGATATGTATACTTTAATTTGAGTATAATGGTAGTAAGGGCATAAAATTATATTATTTTAATACTCGGGGGGAGAGGAAATGTATAAATTTAAAAAATTCATGAGGGGAATATTAAGATTATTAGTAAAAATATTAATATTGGACTCTATATTAATAGGAATAATATACTTAATTACTATTAATATGGGTATTAGTTTCAGAACTGTGATGGAAATCGCTGCAATTATACTTTTAGTATTGGCGGGTGGGTCTTTTATGGGAGGTAGAGAGTTAGCAAATAGTGTGATGCACTTTAATATGTTTTGGAGTCCATCAAAGAACAGGACGAAAATGGCAACAGATGAAATAAAAAGTGTAAGATCGGATTATGGCTTATTGGCAACAGCAGGTATAGGAGGACTTATTATATTAATAGCCACAATATTTATTTAGATAAAATACACTAGAATAAAAAGGGTAGCTGGGTTTCAAATCAGCCACCATAATTTTATCCTAATATATTCATACTTTTTTCTTCAATAAATTGATTGGTATATAGATTGTAATAATAACCTTTATTTTTAATTAAAGTATTGTGGTTACCTTCTTCTATTATCTTTCCATTATTTATAACTAATATCCTATCCGCACCCCTTATGGTGGATAATCTGTGGGCTATTACGAAGGAAGTTCTTCCAATTAAGACCTTATTTATTGCCCCTTGTATTATTTGTTCTGTCTCCGTATCTATAGATGAAGTAGCTTCATCTAGTACAAATAGCCTTGGGTTTCTAACTATTGCCCGGGCAAAGGATATAAGTTGTTTTTGTCCAGTGGAAAGTAATCCACCTCCTTCACCAACTTGGGTTTCATATCCATGCTCAGTTTCCATTATAAAATTATGGGCATTAACCAGTTTGCTGGCAGATATAATATCTTCATCACTTGCGTCTAGCTTACCATATTGGATATTTTCTCTTATGGTGCCGCTGAAAAGATGGGGTGATTGAAGTACATATCCTAGGTTTTCATGAATCCAATTTTGTGGCATATTCTTATAATCAATACCATCTATGAATATTTTCCCCTTATTGGGTTCATAAAATCTACAAAATAGATTTACTATAGTAGATTTACCAGAACCTGTTTCTCCTACTAATGCAATGGTTTCTCCCGGATTTACTTTTAAATTAAAGTTTTTAAGAATATCTTCCCCTTCTTTATATGAAAAAGATACATCTTTAAATTCAAGACTACCATTTATTTTAGGCCAGAATTCTCTTTTAGGATTTAGTAAATCCCCATATCTTTCTTTGACTTCCTGGCTATCTATTATTGCAGGCTCTTCATTTAAAAGAGCAAAGACCCTTTCAGCAGAAGCCTGTGCTGATTGAAGTTCAGCAAATATTTCTGCAATTTGCCTTACAGGACCAAAAAACTGGCCAGTATAAGTTATAAATGCTGCCAATGTACCATAAGAAATTATATCCAACATAATAGATTTCCCGCCGTAAGTTAAGGCCAGGGCTGTACCTATACTACCTAGTGTCATAACGATAGGTAGATATATGGAAGATATAATAGTAGCTCTAATGGAATTGTCTCTCATGGAAGCAGTTATCTCAGAGAACTCCTCTAGGTTTATATCCTCCCTGACTAAGGTTTTAGTAGTCCTAGCACCTTGTATATCCTCATTATATGATGCTGTAATTTTCGAATTAATCTTTCTTACTTTCCTTTGAGCTTTTAATATTCTTCTTTGGAAGTAAAGACTAATTAGGGCGAGGAAAGGTATTACAGATAAGGTGATTAGTGCTAATTTAAGATTTAGTTTTACCATAGCCACAGTGATTGCAATCATCATAGATAAGCCCCAAGATAAATCAACTAAGCTCCAAGATATAGTCTCAGATAATCTATTAATATCACTGGTCATTCTAGCCATTAACCAACCCACTGCATTATTGTCATAGTATGACAATGGGAGTAGTTGAAGTTTTTCAAATCCTATTTTTCTTATATCATAGGCCATCTTAGTTTCTAATTTTCCGCCTAAGGTTATATGAATATAAACTGAAATAGCAAGAAGTAAAACCATAGAAAAATAAATCAAAGCAAATTTTTCTATTCCAGTTATAGTATTTTTTTCTACAAAATTATCTATTGCATATTTTGTTAAAAGTGGGAAACTAGCATCTAGTACACCTAGTCCTATCATCATTATTGCAAGTATAAGAAAATATGATTTATAAGGTTTTAAATATTTAAGAAAGTTTTTCCACACATTTATTTGTATTTTTTCTTGTTCCATAAATTGCCTCCTAACCTACTATATAATCATTTTCTAATGAATTTTGTATAGTATAGACTCTTTTATATAATCCTTCTTCATTTATTAAGGAAGAATGGGTCCCTCTTTGAATAATCCTCCCCTTGTCTATTACTAGTATTAAATCGGCTTCAGCTACAGTTGATACCCTATGAGAAATTATAATAGTAGTTGCCTTATTTTTCCTCTTATTTAATGCTTTCCTTATGGATATATCTGTTTCAGTATCCACGGCGGAAAGAGAATCGTCAAATATTACTATGGGAGAATTGTTAATAATAGTTCTTGCAATGGCCATTCTTTGTTTCTGTCCACCAGATAGAGAGACTCCCCTTTCCCCTACTAATGTTTCATATCCCTCGTCAAAAGATTTAATATCATTATGAATAGATGCAATTTTTGCCGCATCGTAAACCTTATTATCTCTGAGAGATGGATCAGAAAGCTTAATGTTGGCTTTTATGGATTTTGCATACAGAAATGGCTCTTGTAAAATTAAGCCTGCATTTTTTCTAATCCAATATTTATCTATGGTCTTTAATTCCATACCATCAATGAGTATAGAGCCTTTATCATACTCGTATAGCCTAGGTAAAAGATGAACCAAAGAGCTCTTACCAGACCCTGTAGGGCCTATTAAAGCAATGGTTTGGCCTACATCTGCTTTAAAGGATATATTGGATAATGTGTTTTTCCCATTTTCATATTGAAAATCAACATTTTTAAATTCAATACTTCCTTTTATTTCAGGTTCATTATTGTTTTCTTTTAAAACTTCAATATCCTCCATAAAAATATCCTCAATTCTTCCTAGGGAAACAAAGGTCTTTCCCATATCAGTTAAGGTCCTACCCATTTGTCTTACAGGCCATATAATCATATTTATATAGCTGACAAATGCTACCAGGGTACCTAAAGTAAGCTGTCCTATAAAAGCAAGGTAACTACCATATATTAGGACAATACCTACTTGGGCCATACTTAAAAAGTCTGATATTGCCCAATAAGCAGAAAGGTTTTTTATTAACTTAAAAGTTAAATTTTCAAAATCCTTATTCTTTTCATGGAATTTTTCCAATTCATAATCTTGTCTAGAGAAAGCCTTAACAACTCTAACACCAGTCAAATTTTCTTGCAAGGTGGTAGACATCTTAGCTTCCGCTTCATCTGATGCTGTAAAGTCTTTTTTTACCCTTTTAAAAAACATGAAAGAAAATATAAAAGTAATAGGTAAAACAAAAATAGATACTAATGTCATTTTTATATTTAAATTAAACATTACATAAAGTATAAACACAAGCATAAAGATAGATCCTGCCACCTCTACAAGTTGTATGGCTAAAAATCTTCTTATGGTCTCTACATCAGACGTACACTTTTGAATAAGTTCCCCTGTATTTGAGTTAACATGATACTTATAAGGTAATCTTTGTATGTGATCATAGAGAGAATCCCTTATTTTCTTAGTGGTGTTTTCTGCAGATTTACTTGCTAAAGTATTTTTAAAATATAAAAATATACCCCTAAGGATTGCCACAAGAATAAGTATAATTCCAATAATCCAAATGTTTTCTTTTAATATTTCTTTACCCCCTAAGAATTCTACAATACTACTAATACTAGAGATGCCTATATCTTCATTTCCTAATATGCTATCAATAGTTGTACTAAGTATTAGTGGAGTTGTGGTAGTAAATGCTTGGGCTATAAGTATAGAAATTATAGCTAGTAAATAAGTAATTCGATATCCTTCCATAAATTTTAATAACTTTTTAAAATTTTTCATATTTCCCCTCCTTAATTAAAAAAACCATAGGAAAATCCTATGGTTTTGCATTATAAGGTTATTGTTATACTACAAATTAGCTATAAATATAATAAAAGCCATAGGTAAACACACCTATGGCACTTAAATACACATAAATTAAACTGTAATCCCAGGTCGTGTTTCAATTTTTATAAAGTTTTCATTAATTATAAATATGTTTCTTAATCTGATCATCTTCACGACCTCCTTCCTTAATTTTCCTAATAAATACTATTATACATGAAAGTTTTGAAAAATCAACTATTATTTATTAAAGAGTCTAATTTAGTGTCTTCAATATATTAAAATAGGTAAATTTATTATTTCAAAAGAGAATTCTCTAGGGCCTTGATGTCGATTATCCTTAATTTATTCCTATGGTAATCAATAATACCTTCTTCTTTCATTTTCATTAATTCCCTAGATAAAGAGGGACGGGGAATATTTAATAATTGTGCCATTTTTTTCCGACAAAAAGGAAGTATTAAATATTTATTTTTCTGCTTACTATATTCAATTAAAATAACATTTGCTATTTTTTTTCTAACTGTATCGTAGGAAAGATTAGTAATCCTATCATTTAACATAAGAATTCTATTAGATAATATAGACACAAAATTATCTAAAATATTATCGTCGATTCTCATTAATTTAATAATATTAGATTTATTTATATACATTATTTCACATTCACTAGAAGCAATAATACTGGCAGGGTATTTATGACTGCCAGAAAAAACCAAGGCCTCACCAAATATATTTCCTTCTTGAAAATTATTAATTGTAACAATTTTTCCCGAAGGAAAAAGTTTGTGAATTTCCACATTACCAGAAATAATTACTCCTAGACTACTGCAATCATCACCTTCTATGGCTATAGTATCATCCTTAGAATATTTATTTATTATAAAGGGAATAGAAGAAAGCAGGTCTTTAATTTTATTTTTTTCTATATTTTTAAATAGTATTGATTTAATTAAATTGTTTAAATGTTTTTCCATAATTGCCTCCAATCAAAATAAATCATAAGAAACTTTATTTATTATATCTTATCATATAAGATATAGTTTGATAAGTTTAGACTTATCTATTCATTAAGTTTAATATACTAATACAAATAAAAAATAGTTAATTGGTTTTTAAAATGAAATCCTGGGTAAAGATAGTTATGGATACTATTTAAGATAAAAGGAGTTTTTCAAATGAATAAAATCATGTTAATTAATAGGATTAGTCCAGAAGATTATAGCAAAGAAAAAAAGAAAATATTCTTTTCTATAGGTGGCATGAATATATCTGCGGTTGAAAACAAGGTTTTAGATGCCTTACAGGGTGCCGGGCTTATTCAGCAGGATAATTTAGTGATAAAATATAATGGTATTGAATTAAAAATTACTATTCAGGAAATCCCTAGGGTAGTTAAATTATTAGTTGGGGAGGGTATTGCTATATATAGCATATTTGAATTATATGATCCTAATTTATAAATATATATAAGTATAAGGATTTTTAATTTAAAAATACAAATTGAAGGGGGAATGGTATGAAAATTAAAGAAGGCCTTAAGAATAAAACAATTTTAGTACTAGTATTAGTTTTAGTAATTATATTATTTATTTCTTATAATAAGATATCACTAGATCGTCAAACTAACTTATTGTCTACCAGGGTAGAGGAAAATATTGTAAGGTTGGTAGAGTTATCTACTGTAAAATATAACTATACAAATATAGTAGAATATAGTAATAACGTACAGTTAAAGGGAGTAAATATACCCTTAACAAATAAAAATTTTATAGTAAAGTATAGTGGTTACTTAAAAGCAGGTATAGATTTAGAAACATTAAAAATTACAATGGATGATAGAAATACTGTAGAAGTTATCATGGATAGGGCAAAAATAATAGAAAATGTAATATCTGAAGAAGATGTCTATTTTTTTAATGAAAAAGATTCTATATTTAACAAATTGAAATTTGATGATCTTTATTCAGTTTTAATAGAGGAAAAAGAAAAGATGAAAAATCAAGCTATTGAAGACGGACTATTAAATGATGCTGAAATAAATGGAGAAGAAACTATAAAATCATTATTGGAGGGTATGGGATTTAAATCTATTAAAGTTAAATTTAGATAATATATTAAATACTTCCTATTAATATTTATATAAGTTTTATTACTTTCTAAACTGCATATAAATATTATACAGGGAGGGATTTAATGGATAAAAGAGCTAATATGGTATTATTATCATTTTTTTTAGTAATTACTTTCCTTATATTGGGGAACCATATATATAAATTTCCCAATAATAAAGAAAAGGGTGTATATTTGAAAAAAAAAGGGGATGATTTTACTATTTTAGTAGTAGTAGATGAAAAAAACCTAATGTTAATAAACAAATTAGATGAAACTATAGTAAAATCTTATAGCATAGCAACAGGTAAACCAAGTTCGCCAACACCACTTGGTACATTTAAAATAACAGAAAAGGCTAAATGGGGAGAAGGATTTGGAACAAGATGGATAGGACTAGATGTTCCTTGGGGTAATTATGGGATACATGGTACTAATAAGCCTGGTTCCATAGGGGGAAATTTATCTGCTGGTTGTATCCGCATGAGAAATGAAGACATAGAAGAACTTTATTCAATAATCAGTAATGATACAATAGTAAAAATATCAAATGGATTATACGGACCATTTGGGCAAGGTTTTAGGAAATTAAGGCCTGGAGATATTGGGGCTGATGTATTGGAAGTACAAAAAAGACTTAATCAAAAAGGTTATTATATGGATTCCTTAGATGGAATTTATGGTGAAAACATGAAAAAGGCTTTAATTGCATATCTAAAAGATAAAAATATTCCACTTACAGACAGTATAGACTACGATATATATACTGATTTAAATATTATTTTAATGGAATAAATATTATTTTGATTAAACTACAGTAGTGTGGGTAATTATATAAAGTAAGCAAGTATAACAATTATTTAAAAAATTAAATTTAAAATACTAGGAGGTATATTATGGCATCAGAAAATTTATTAAAAGAATTAAATAATCAATTTAACTTTGAACTATTGTCAGGATATTATTATATGGGAATGGCGGCATATTGTTCAGATGAGAATATGAATGGATTTGCTCATTTTTTAATAGAGCAAGCTAAAGAAGAATATGAACATGCTATGAAGTTTTATGATTTTATTTATGATATGGATGGAAGAGTTAGGGCACAAGCAATGGAAGAACCTAAAAATGACTACAATTCTTTTTTAGAAGTATTTGAAGAAGCTCTTGGTCACGAAAAATTGGTTACATCAAAGATAAACAACTTACTAGAATTGGCAATGGAAGAAAAATCATATCCAACAATACAATTTTTGCAATGGTTTATTGAAGAACAAGTAGAAGAAGAAAATAGCATGAAAGATATAATATTTAAATTAGAGAAAATGAAAGGAAATTCTCACGGATTATTTATGTTAGATAAAGAATTAGGCTCAAGATAAAACTTATAGAATGATAAAATAAAAGACAGACCCTAGGGTCTGTCTTTTATTTTGGAAATTATTTTGTAGTTCCACTCATATTCTGTTGTGCCATTTCAACTAATTTCTTAGTCATATACCCACCAACGTAACCATTTTGTCTTGAAGGTAAATTCCCTTTATCTAGTGAATCGTAGTTAGCCATTCCTAATTCTGATGCAATTTCTAATTTCATTTGATCAAGAGCTTGACGAGC
>CAZWTU010000011.1:0-34135 GCA_964637035.1 uncultured Tissierellaceae bacterium | reverse complement strand
ACTAATGTAACATTTGCTGCCTTTACCATTGCATCTGCTGCCTCTATTGAACCTACGATTCCTTTTGTTTCTATCATTCCCAATGCTTGTAATGCTGCCATAATCTTATCCTCCTTGTTTTATATTATTTTAATTTTACTAAACGATTAATAACTTCTTCTGTAATCTTTTTAATGTCTTCAGGAGTAAAGTGATCTTTGCTCCCCAATTCTTTGTCATTATCTAAATCCTTTAAGTCTGATGTTCCATATGCAACTCTTTTAATATCTATAAGATTTTTAGGTGTAATGTTATCTGCCGTTGAACTTCCGCCCATAGCTCCACAGCCTAGGGTAAATGAAGGTGGTAATTTTGTTGTAAGTCCAACACCACCTAAAGTTGCTGGCGTGTTTACTAAAAGTCTCATAACAGGTTTCTTTAATGCAAATTCACGAACTACAAGGTCATTTTCTGAATGTATTGTCATGGTGTGGCCTATACCTTCATTTAATAAAATTTCCATGCATCTTTCACAGGCCTTTTCCCAGTTGTCTTCAACAAAGAAACCAAGCACTGGACAAAGTTTTTCTCTAGAATATGCATAATTTTTTCCTACTTTTGTATGGGCTGATAAAAGTACTTTAGTAGTTTGTGCAACCTTTATCCCAGCCATATCTGCGATTTCCAAAGCATTTTTACCTACTATTTTTGGATTCATACTTCCATTTTCCCTAAGAAGTATATTCTCCACCTTTTTTGACTCTTCAAGATCTAAGAAATATCCATTCTGTTTCTTTATCTCTGCAATGACTTCATCTGCAATACTAGCTTCAGTTACTATTGATTGTTCTGATGCACAAATTGTTCCATTGTCAAAAGTTTTACTTTCAATTATATGCATAACAGCCCTCTGTATATTAGCTGATTGTTCAATAAAAGCTGGTCCATTTCCAGGTCCAACTCCAATAGCTGGATTGCCAGAACTATATGCAGCTTTTACCATTCCTGGACCTCCTGTAGCTAAGATTATTCCAATATCTGGATGCTTCATTAATTCATTTGTTGCTTCAAGTGTAGGGGTTGATATAACTTGAACTATGTTTTTTGGGGCCTTTACTCCTTCCAATGCTTCATTAATAATATTAACTGTTTGTATAATGCAATTTTGTGCCATTGGATGTGGACTAATTATAATTGAATTACCGGCTTTAATAGATATAAGTACTTTGTTTATAACTGTTGAAGTTGGATTTGTTGATGGGATAAGTGCTGCTACAATACCCATAGCTACTGCTATTTCCAAAATCTTATTTTCTTTATCTTCATTTATAATACCAACGGTTTTCATATCCTTTATATAATTGTAAACAATCCTACTAGCCAATATATTTTTTGAAATTTTATCTTCATATATACCAAATCCTGTTTCTTTTAATGCGGATTCTGCTAATATGTCTGCCTTATCTTCACAAGCCTTGGATATGACTTCAGTAATTTTGTTTATTTCCTCTTGACTATAAGTAGATAATTCTTTTTGCCCTACTTTTGATTTTGTTACTAAGTCACGTACTTCTTGAATGGATTTCAGGTCTTTGTCTAACTTCATCTTAATTCACTCCCTTACTATAATAAATTTAGTATGTTAATGGATTTTCACTAACATGTAGGACGGCTTTAGCAAAAGCATCACAAGCTGCTTTACAAGCTGCTTGATCACCTACCAATAATCCTCCGGCAAAGTTTGTTTCAGTAGGTGGTCCGTAAAAAAGTTTCATTGATACATCTGCTGCTTTTAATGCAGCATCTAATCCATAGAGAGCCTCTATAGGTGGTGCTATCAAATATGCAATTGGTGTTCCCTCTTGAACTCCAGCTTGTTTCGAAAGGTAAGACCCACTACGAGAAATAAGATGTGCAAAATATACAATTTCATCATTTTCATCTACACTATAAAAACATGCATCATTCTCTATATAAGTAACTGCGGCTTCTAATCCACTTTTAACTTCTGCTGGATTAGTTCCAGCTATGATACCTACAAATTCTCCAGCTAATTTTGTATTAGCATTGTCTGCACCTGCATACATAGACCGAGCATATACTACTTGAACACTAGCCTTTTTAGTGGCATCATCTAAAGCTGCATAGGCTACATCATCACAATCTGTTGTTATAATCCCTAAGCTTCTAAGTGACTTTGGAACTTTTAAAGCCTCCAATAAATATGGAGAAGCATTTGGAATTGCTTTTATACTTAAAACATTGGCTTTAAGAGCTTTATGTATCACTTGTATCACCTTCCAGTTTTAAGTCTACGCCGCTTACTTTTAACTCTAGCATTGTTTTAATTAAATCTACTATATAGGCACCCGCTTCAACCCCAGAGATCCCACCCCTATGAATGTTTGATACAACTGTTCTCCTGGATTCTGTCATTCCCACACTAGCCTTATAACAAATATAGGCACTCATACTTTCAGATGTTGCTAAACCTGGTCTTTCTCCTATTAGTATGCAAGTTACCTCACTATTCAAAGTGTCCGCTATTGGATCCATTGATGGTACTCTTCCATATTTAACGAAGAAGGGCCTTCCTACATCTATATTGTTTTTTTCAAGTCCTGCCATTAATACTGGTAATATGTTTTCAATGTTTTTTTCTATTGCTGTTGAGCTTAGTCCATCTGAAACAATTATTTGAACTTGTGGATTTGCTTTACATTTTTCTCTGATAATATTTAAGCTTTCTTGGGAAAAGCATCTTCCAAGGTCCGGCCGAGTTAAATGTTGGTCCTTATCTTCACAAGCTGTTTGAACTGTAAATAAATTTAATCTTTCCAACAATTCTTCATTAACATCTAATAAAACTGCATCTCTAGCAATAGCATGATCAGCACGAAGTGTTAGTAGTGTCTGTGTTTTAAGTCTTGGACCACAGTGGCCAACTCCAATTCTAGCCACAGTCTTTTTTTTCATTTGCTTTAAAGATTCTAAATCCAATGGGTCTTTGATAAGTATTTCATTTTTCATCTCTGCAGATGTAATATCTTTTAAATCCCTATCATCTACCACTGTTTCTTTTTCATCTAAAGATACTTGTTTTTCCTTAGTCATGGTTTCAAGAACTTCTTTGATTACTCTTTCTATGATTTCTTGATTTATCAATATTACAACCCCCTATTTCTTGTGAAAATTGTAGGGTCTCCAGCAATTTCTGTAAGTCTGCCATTTTCCATAATTCCCATTTTTTCAAGCCATTTTTCAAACTCTGCTGTAGGCCTCAATCCCATTAGTTCACGAATAGCAGCTGCGTCATGATAAGCATTAGTTTGATAATTTAACATAATATCATCACTTGCTGGAACACCTATAAAAAAATTACTGCCTGCATTAGCTAATAATAATGATAAATTTTCTATATCATTTTGGTCTGCTGACATATGATTGGTATAACAACAATCACACCCCATTGGTATGCCGGTTAATTTCCCCATAAAATGATCTTCTAATCCAGCTCTTATTACTTGTTTACTATCATATAAATACTCTGGTCCAATAAAGCCAACCACTGTATTTACTAGAAATGGATTGAATTTTTTTGCATATCCATAACACCGTGCCTCCATTGTAACTTGGTCTGTTTCATAGTTTGCACCAGATGATAATTCGGCTCCTTGTCCTGTTTCAAAATACATTACATTAGGGCCAGTTCCAGTACCTTGTCTCCTCAATAGGTCTTGAGCTTCCTCAAGCATTTCAGTGGTAAAACCAAAGGCCTCATTTCCCTTTTGTGATCCTGCAATACTTTGGAAAATCATATCACTAGGTGCCCCTCTTTTAATAGCTTCCATCTGTGTGGTTATATGAGACAAGACACAAATTTGAGTTGGTATCTCAAACTTTTGTTTTATTTCATCAAAGCGTTTCAAGACATTTTGCACGTTTGAAACAGTGTCTGTTACTGGATTTAACCCTATTACTGCATCACCAACACCATAACTAAGACCTTCAAACAAAGAAGCTGTTATTCCATCTATATTATCTGTAGGATGGTTTGGCTGGAGCCTAATTGACAAGCTTTGTTCCAAGCCAATAGTTGTATTGCAGTGGGCTGATACCCTCATCTTAGATGCACCATAGACTAGGTCTAGATTAGACATAAGTTTTGTTACAGCTGCAATCATTTCACTTGTTAATCCACACCGTATTCTATTAATATCTCCCTCTGTTGTTTTGTAGTCTAACAACCATTCTCTTAGTTCACTAACACTCCAGTTTTGTATTTGTGAATAAATCTTTTCATTTACACTATCTTGAATTATCCTTGTCACATCGTCTTCCTCATAAGGAACAACTGGATTATTACGTAAATCTTTTAATAACATATTAGATAAAACATATTTAGCTGCTATGCGTTCTGACGCAGATTCAGCAGCTACACCAGCTAAAATATCTCCTGATTTTTCTTCATTAGCCTTTGCCAATGCCTCTTTTAATGAGTTAAATATATATGTTTTTCCTGAGATTTTTGCTTTTAATATCAATATATATTTCCTCCCTATCTATGATTTGCTGAAATTACCCGAATATCAGCGTTTTTACTACTACTGGTACAACCAAGTCATTCATAATTGGCTTTCCCATATCTATATAATCACCCTGAGAAACATTTATACAATCAATGCAGATTACAGTTCTTTCACCATTAATATAAATATCTATAGATTGTCCCAATGCTTTTGCTATATCTTCTTCTACTACAACTATAATTGGTATATCCTTAGCCATTGTTTTATCTACAGCTTTACAAATGCTTTTTGCAAGGTTTTCAATTTGTATAAAGTTAGGATTATTTACTCCCCTCATCCCAAATATTATGTCTTCTCGTGATGTTTGCTTCTGAAACCATTTTATTTTATCTGTAAGTTCCAAATCATCTCCTGAAAAACATTTTTCTTCTAAAGATTTATCTATAGCCAGGACTGGTATGTTTTTTATTGGGAAAATATCTTTGGTTATGGTGATGGTAGACCCACTTATTTCTGTTGTGTAGGTTCCTGCCCCAACAACTGTTGCTCTTATGGTTTCTCTTGCTTTGGTGGTCCTTATTTGATCCATTAATTTTCCCTTTGCTATGGATTGTCCTAATAATATTCCTATATCTCCATATTTAAATATTGGTATATCAATATTATCTTTTAAAAAATCCGCAACTCCACCAGAGAAAAATATATAATCAATATCTATTTCATTATTAAAGTATGTACTTCCTTCTGTCTGCAAGATCTTGCCAATATGGTCCTTTTTAGATAATCCAACTACCTGCTCTAAAACATTGTTCATTTTATCAGTTATATCACTTAACTTTTCTATTGGGATATGTCGTCCCACTTGTATTTCAATTCCTAATTCATCAGCAATCATTAATGCTTTAGGACTAATATAATTAACAATACCATCCTCATTTAACCTTATCAATCTACCACCTATATCTATGCAACCTTTTGCTATAATGTCACCATGGCTAAATAAAACTATATTACTTGTTCCACCGCCTATATCCATATTTAAAACACTACAATTCTTGTCTATAGAGTATTGTTGTGCTCCTGAACCCTTGCCAGCGATTATAGCTTCAAGATCTGGCCCTGCTGTAGAAACTACAAATTCGCCTGCAAAGTTACTGAGTTTTTCTAGTACTATGTTGGCATTCTCTTTTAAAGCAGATTCCCCAGTTATAATAACTGCACCTGTATCAACATCTGCTGGTTTGAAATTTGCTTTTTTATATTCTTCTTCAACAATCTTTTTTACTGCCTGTCCATCAATTAGGCTGTCACTCTTGAATGGTGTCATTTTTACATGACTTTTGTAAATTACTTTTTTGTCAACTATATCAACCCTAGGAACAGAAAAATAGGAAGCAGTATTTTTGATTGATATTTTGCTAAATATCACCTGGGTAGTTGTGGTTCCTATGTCAATTCCAACACTAAGTATTTCTATCATTCTCCATCACCTATTTTCTTTTTATAAATAAAAAGAGTCAATAAAACCTATCAAAGGTTATATTGACTCTTTCGTCTTTAAAGTACCCTATTGTACTTATATTTTATTTATAATTTAATTCTTAAAAACAAATTTCATAATACTTCCATGGTCACCAGATGAAATTTGTAATTTCCCACCTAGCTTATCTTCTAATGTCAATCTTACCAGCTCTAATCCTAAGCTCTTCTTATCAACTTCATAAATATTGAATCCTACGCCATCATCTCTTAATACTATTGATGAATATAAGATATCTGGAGAAACTGATATAGTTATTTTTCCTCCATCCCTACCTACAAAAGCATGCTCATATATATTAGACAATAATTCATTCATAACTACAGCTATGGATGTTGCTTTATCTGAATCTATTGCCATATCCTTGCCTTCTATGCTTATATCAATATCTTTATCATCAATGTTTGTATAGCTAATAATTATATTAATAAGTTTATTTATCATTTCTTTTATATAGATTTTATCATCTAGTCCTTCTTGTGTCAAAATATCATAAACAGAAGCAATGCTTAAAATCCTATTTACATTATCTTTAAATATTTGCTTTGTATTTATATCTATAATTCTTCTTGATTGTATATTTAAAAGACTAGCTATAAATTGTAAGTTATTTTTTACCCTATGGTGTATTTCTTTCATAGTAACATGATTTTCAATTATTGAAGGTGTAAATGGTGTTACATTTCCATTGTATTGCATTAACTGTTCATTAAGTTTTTCTGATTCATGAACAAGCTCTTGATATTTTTTCTCTGCATGAATGTTTTCACTTACATCTTTTTCTCTTATTAAAACAGCAAAAATTTCTGCTTTACTATTTCTTATGGGAACTACATCTTGCCTAACTATTTTATTTTCCTGAGTTATAGCTCTAATGTTTTGTGCTGGCATTCCAGTTTTTAAAACCATAAAAACTGCAGGTTCTTTTTCCTCAGTTACAAGTTCCCCAATAACACTGCCATCATAAATAGATTCTTTATTATTTGGCTTTGCCTCTGCAACCACATAACATTTTTCTCCCCTATTGTAAAAACAATCTATAAAAATATCAGAATTAACTAAATTTGCTGTATAAGAAAGTGTGCTGTCAATCTTTTTTATTATTTCTATTTCATCTTCTGTTAGTTTTAATCTATCCCTACAAATTTTTTCTAGCATTTATTTTTCCTTCTTATTATGTTTTTTTGTGGTATTTGTAATATCATTGGAGTAGGTGTCAACGATTATCTTTGCCATATCAACCATTGCTATTCTTTTATCCATACTCATCTTTTGAATTTTAGAATAAGCTTCACCCTCAAAAATACCTTCTCTTTTAGCTACTATCATTTTTGCCCTATCAATTAAGGATTTTCCTTCTAATTGATTTTTCATCTTTTCAGTTTCTTTAATAATTTTATTGTGCCTATCCGTTTGTGCTATAGCAATTTCGATAATTGGTATTAAGGATCTTTCATCAACAGGCTTGGTAACATAGCCTGTTACACCTATTTCTTTCGCTTTTTCTACAAATTTTTTATCACTATAGGCAGTCACTAATATAACACTAGCAGCGGTTTTCATCTTGATGATATTTTCTGCTGCACTTAAACCATCGAATATTGGCATTTTTATATCTATTAATAGCAAGTCTGGATTATGTTTTTCACATAATTCAACAGCATCAAATCCATCCTTACCTTGTGCTATTACATTAAAACCAGCATCAGTTAGTATTTCTTCAAAGTCCATTCTTGTTATTGGTTCATCATCTACAATAATTGCAGTTCTCATAGTAATCTCCTTTACAAGCTTTAATAATTTTTTCCAATTTTCACTATTGAAAATAAGTTTTAAGAAAAGATTTATAAAATAAAAATTGCAACAAAACTAAACATTAGGATTATTATCATCCCACTGTTAGGCGCTGTTGCCAGTTAAAATACCCTGTTGTATTTTTTATTGATTAATATACATTATTTTAGAAAAAATTTTTTATTTATTTTAGAATAACATATGCTTTCAATATTGTCAATTTTTTTACCAGACTTACAATTAGAAAAGAATCATCTATTTTTATGGCTTGTATGTTTATTTTATATTATATATGTTTAATTATTAGGTGAAATCTGATAATATAGACTTAATGACACATAAAAAGGAGGTTTTTCAATGAATAAGCTTATGAGGTCTAGTAAGGATAAGGTTATTTCTGGTGTTTGTGGAGGTATAGGGGAATATTTTGATATTGATTCAACTATTGTTCGCCTAATTTTTATAATTTTTATTTTTATGTCCTTTGGTACAGCAGTATTGGTCTATTTTGTTTCTGCATTAATTATGCCTATGGATGATGGTATTATATATCAAGACGGTAGTGATAGTAAATTCGATGAAAATGAAAACCAGGAAAAATATGAAAGAAATGAAAAAATAAAAAATAACACCCCTGTCTTTATTGGCCTAGGATTTATTTTATGGGGTTCTTATTTAATAATCAAAAGAATGTTTCCCAGTATGTTTTTTACTATGAGAAGGATGTGGAATTTATTGCCTATTTGGCCAATTTTATTAATAATAATAGGACTATACGTAATTTTTCAGCAAAAAAACAAGTAAAGGTGATTAAATGAAAATAACTAAAATTGAATCTCAAAGGAGAAAGAACAGGGTTAATATATATGTAGACAACGAATTTGCCCTAGGTATAGACGAGGAAGTAATGATCAAATATAATTTGAAAAAGGATATGGAAGTAGATGATAATTTTATTGAAAATATTCTTTTAGCTGAGGAAGAAAATAAAGCTCTAAACTATACTCTTAAGCTTTTAAGTTATAGACAAAGATCTGAGAAAGAAATCTATGATGCATTAAAAAGAAAAGGATATATGGAGGAACATATAGAAAATGTTATTGCTAATTGTAGGGATAAGAACTATCTAAATGATAAACAATTTGCTAGGTCCTTTGCCAATGATAAGATTAATTTAAATAAATATGGCCCTGAAAGAATTAAACATGAACTAAAGTTAAAGGGTGTTTCCAGGAATATTATAGATGAAGTAGTTGATTTTGACAGAGATGAACAATATGATATGGCAATGGAAGTAGCTAGCAAAAGAATGAACTCTTATAGAAATGATGATAAAAGGGCTATTTATAGGAAGATGTCAGGATTCTTGCAGAGAAGGGGATTTTCCTATGATATTATTTCCAAGGTAGTTAGGGAAATCTTAGAAGCCATGGATAATGATGAAGAATTAGATGAATTATATGAATAAACCATCTTATGTATATATATTATCTTGTAGTGATAATAGTCTTTATACAGGTTGGACTGTTGACTTGTATAATAGGATTTTAACTCACAATGATGGAAAGGCTTCAAAGTACACTAGGGGAAGGCTTCCTGTTAAATTAGTTTATTTCGAAGTCTTTGATAATAAAATCCATGCACAGAAAAGGGAATATGCCATTAAGCAACTTAGTAGGGATGAAAAATTGGAACTTATTAAAAATTTATAGATAATTTAGGAGTGGAAGATGTGAAACATTTTTATGAAAGAATTTCTGAAAACCCAGTTATTGCCTCTATTTATGATTTAGAGTCATTAGACTTAGCCTTAAATACTTCTTGTGAAATAATCTTTCTTTTAACTGGAAATATATTCAATTTAAAAGAAATTGCCAATAGGGTAAGAAAAGCAAATAAAGGCCTGTATATATTGGTAGATTCTATTGATGGCTTTTCTAAGGATACCTGGGGCCTAGAATATATTGTTAAAAACATATGTCCTGATGGAATAATAACAGAAAAAAATAATTTGGTTAAACTTAGTAAGGATATGGGTGTTTTTACTATACAAAGGTTGTATATATCTGATAGCTATTCCTTAAAAAGAGGTTTAGATTCTATTAGAAGCAACCGTCCTAATGCTGTTGAATTGTTGCCGGGCATAATCCCTGCAATTATAAGTCATATAATTGAAGAAACTAAAATATCCCTAATAGCCAGTGGCCTAATCAGGGATAAAGATGGTATGAATTCAACCTTTGAAGCTGGTGCTATTGCAATATCTACTTCCCAAAAAGAACTATGGCATATTTAAGCCTTTTTCTCTTTGTTTTTGATTTGGTCCTTATCTTTAACAATTATGCCAATTATAAGGCCTGTAAGCATTCCTATTAGACCAGCTATAATAAATAATATAGTTGCTAATAGCATATTAAATTCATTTATATCTGGTAAACTTATACCTATATTGAATAAATTATATACTCCTATTAGGGTAAAAATAAATCCGGGAATATATTTTACTAGTTTATATTTTGGATTTTTTCTTAATATGAAATGTATTAAATATGTTATTAAAATAGAAGTTAGTGCAATTATTACTATTAGTTTTCCAAACTCTAAATGAACTGCTAAATCCCGTAATTTTTCCAAGTCATTCTCTCCTTATTTATCTTGAACTTTTTCCGCCTGGTTTTTTAGAAACTCTTCTTCCCACAAACCAGTATATCTACCTATTCCCCATTCTGCCATTATAACAGTATCTTTATTATCTAATCTTATCTTACCCAATTCATTTAACAATATATCATTTTCAATGATTGGATAAATTAAAATATCATTTCTGGTTATTACAACTGCAATATCTTCATTTGGGGATGTAAAGACATCTATGGCTTCTGGTATTCTAGCTTTTATTATATTCCAAGGTATTGATAGTTCATCATAGTGAACTAATGCTTTTGGTGGTGTAGTCTTTAGCTGAAAATCTTTGAAAAATTCATTATCTTCATTTTTATAGTTTACTCTTCCTTTCATTACCCAGTATCCATTTCTTCTTTGAAGTCCAAAGCTTTCTTCTTCTAGTATTAAGTCTGCATCCGTTTTAATAGCGTCTTTTGCAGATTGGAAGAATAAACTTAATCCTTCTTCTCCTATTAGGTTAGATATTTTCGTTGGTTTATTGTCTTCTAAATAATCTGTTGGATATACCCTAAGTGATTGTTTATTAGTTTCTAAATTGATTTCCTCAGTAGAAACATAATCATTCCCTATATATATAATATGCCTTAAAGTTGATGGATAATTTATTATACTTCTTTCAGTGAAATCACTAGCAAATAGTGAAGCCTCTTCACCTAGAAAATCTTCATAGTCTTTACTCTTTGGGGTCGATTTTATATGATCATTTATTACATTTCCAATGTTTTTTCTATTTACATCTACTAAATAAAAACCTTTTTTTCTTGGAACTAATAAATCATTAATTTCATATATATCCCCAATAGTTCTATTATTACTTTTTATCCAGATAGTCCTATAATTCCATTTATCTAATCCACTTTCTTCTTCGGTGTAATGCGTTTTTATCCCTAATAAAAGTCCAGAGTTTATAGTGTCTATTTCTTTTTTATTAGAAACCCTTTTAATGCTTTTTTCTATACTTATATACCTGTTGATTTCTTCACTGCTTACTTCCTCTACTTTTCTTTCTAGAAAAACAAATTTATCATCAAGATAATAAAACATTTTATCTTCACCATATTTAATAAAATCATGAAAGTATTGCCCTTGTCCTAAAACACTTATTATTTCTGCCTCTTCCTCTTCAATATCTAGATAATCTAAATTTATCTTATAATTATAAAACAAATAATCTTCTAAGTTTACATTTCTTAACTTATAGGAAGGTTCTAATACAAAATCTCCCCCAACTACTACTCCATCTTTATGAAATAAAGCTTCTATATCACCCAGCACTTGGATTTCTTCTGTGCCTCTTTTATGAGGTCCATCAACTACTCTTTTCATTGACCATTTACCACTTATGGGAGATATATTGATTTCTGGTGATATTATCATATCCTTTGGTTCAAAGTTTTCCGGGCTACAGGAAGATAAAATTATCAATATAATAATGCTTATTAGTAAAATATATTTTTTCATTCTTCTTCCCCTCCTAAAGGTAAAACTATTCTTACAGTGGTTCCTCTATTAAGCTGGGATGAAATTTCCATTGTACCTTCATGCATCTTTATAATTTCATCGCTTATTGATAATCCTAGCCCGCTATTTGATTTACTATTTTTCCCCTTATAGAATCTTTCTTTGACCTTGGGTAAATCCTCTTCAGATATACCAGGCCCATTATCCTTTACTTCTAATAAAAGATTGTTTTCTATCTTTTCAGCTTTAATATTTACCTGGCCCCCTTCTTGAGTAAATTTAAAGGCGTTATCTAATATATTTATAAGTACTTGTTTTATCCTATTTTCATCTCCAACCATGGTTTCAAGGGTTTCATCTATACTGGATTTAAATTCAATATCATTGAAATTTGCCCTGGGTTTTAACTGTTTTATTATTAGTTTAAGGGTATCGTATATTTTAAACTCTTGTTTTTCCAGGCTTATCCTTCCAGATACAAATCTAGAAAAATCCAGTAATTCTTCTACCATATTTGTTAGTCTATCACTTTCTTTTTCTATTATGTCAAGTCCATCTTCCATAATCTCACTGGCCTTTAAATCCTCTGATTTCAGGGTAATGGCCCATCCTTTTATGGAGGTAAGTGGAGTCCTAAGTTCGTGGGATATTGAGGAGATAAAATCATTTTTTAATTCCTCTTTTTTTATAAGCTCCTCAGCCATATAGTTTAATGTATCTGAAAGCTTACCTATTTCATCTTCTATATCTACCTTACTTCTTATTGTTAGTTGTCCATTAGCCATTTTTTCTGCTACACTAGTTACTTCTTTTAGTGGCCTAACTATTGAGTTTGCTAAAATAATGCTTACTGCTCCTGAAATGAATATAACTAATATTCCTATGCCTATTATTAATAGTGAAGCAGATTGTATGAGTTTATTTGCTTCTTCAAGAGAAGTAATAAATCTTATAATTCCAACTCTTCTATCTTGATCTATTATAGGTACGGACATGCTCATTACTGGATGGTTATAATAATCTACATTCCCTATCCAGGTTTTACTATTGCCTTCTATGGCTTCCCTTATATCAGGATATAAGCTTTCCTCATTGTTTACTACTCCTAGAGAATCCATTAAAAGATGGCCATCATTATTTAATATTTGAACCTGGGCATCAGTATGTTGCCAAAAAACATCTATATCATCTATTATAATATCATTTATACTGTTTAGTGAATAATATCTTAAGTAGTATTCTATTGAAAAATCGATTTGATTGCCTAACATATTCTCAACATTACTATAATAATAAGTTTTTATTCCATTTATCAATACTATCTCCAAGATTAGTACTGTTATAATAATGATAAGCATAAAGCTTTTAACTAATCTAGACTTTATGCTTTTTTTAGTTTTGTTTTCATTTAATCCTTGTTTTTCCACCTATAACCTACTCCCCATACTGTTTCTATATATAAAGGTTCACTTGGTTCTTCTTCGATTTTCGCTCTTAATCTTCTAATGTTTACATCTACTATCTTTGAATCCCCCATAAAGTCGTAACCCCATACAAGATTTAATATTTGATCTCTTTGAAAGGCTTTCCCTGGGTTTTCCATAAATAATTTAGCTATGGAATACTCAGTAGGTGTAAGTTCTATTTCATCATTTTCTTTATAAAATTTACGGGAATAAGTATCTATCTCGAAAGGGTGGAATACTACCATTTGCTTTTCTTCATCCTCTCCTGAAGCCTCCATCCTCCTGGCTAGGGATTTAACCCTGAGGACAAGTTCTGTTGGATTGAAGGGTTTTGTCATATAATCATCTGTACCGTATTCTAAGCCCATGATTTTATCAACATCTTGACTTTTTGCACTTAGCATTATAATGCCTACACTTGGGACTTCTTCTCTTAAGATTTCACATACCTTAAAACCGTCTATCCCTGGTAACATCAAATCTAGCACTACTATATCAATTTCTTCTCTTCTTGCTATTTCTAGTCCAATTTCTCCACTTTCAGCTTCAAACACATTAAAGCCATTTCTTTCTAGGTTTATTTTCACAAACTTTCTTATTGATTCTTCATCTTCTACTAAGAGAATATTATTAATCAAAAAATCACATCCCATATATTTTTTATTCTAAGCTTTTAAACTCATATCCTTGATCCATAAGATGCTCTATTATTTCTGGCAATGCTCCTACTGTATTCATCTTAGTATCCGTGTCATGCATTAGGATTACAAGTTCCTCCTTACCCTTAACAGTGTCTTTTAGTCTTTTTACAAGTTGAACCTTGTTTTTCTTAGGTAGCTCAGCATCTCCATTTAAAGCATCCCAGTCATAACTTATATACCCTATTTCTTCTGCAGCCTTTACATATTTCTTTTTATGTTTTTCAAAGGAACCTCCAGGAAGTCTTAATAGATTTGTTTCAAAGTTCTCACCTAAAACACTTTTAAATACAGTATCTGCTTTTTTTATATCTTGTAGGAAATTATCTACATTGCTATATATTTTTTTATAATTATGGCTGTAGCTATGGTTTCCAATAGAATGTCCATTATTATATATGGTTTCTAGGGTATTTGGATATTCTTCTGCCATTTTGCCTTGGACAAAAAAGGTTGCTTTTATATTGTAATCTTCTAATATCTTTAATATTTTGCTTGTTACTATTTCTGATGGTCCATCATCAAAGGTTAAATATGCTGTCTTAGTAGACTTAGGTGATTCTTTTACCTTTGGTTTTTCACCTAACTTTTTAAGTTTTTCTTGCTTTAATTTTTCTTGCTTTAATTTTTCTTCTTCTAGCTTTTTTTCTTCTTCAATTTTTCTAGTTAGTTCTTTTTCTTTTTCTATTCTAGCTAACTCTTGTTTCTCATCATATAATTGTATTCTTTCATTTAAAGTAATTTTTATTGGATTTTCCTCACCCATAAAATTTAAAGTTCTATTAATATTAACTACTTTTCTTTTGTTAAGGCATTTACTATATCCCCTTACAGATATTATACCTATAAATAAAAATATAGTAAAAAATATAATTATACTAATGATTTCTTTTGAATTAAATTTAAAATTTAGGAACTTGTTTTTTTTACTCATATTTCCACCTCTGTCCCTTCCTATATATATTATGTCTATATATAAGAATAGTCTATAATCCTATTTTTTTGGTTACAATAGGTTTACATTTGCAATATATATTTTCATAATTTTTTATTTAAAACCAAGATGTCTTATTAATAATTTATTTCTTTTAATGAAAACGCCTTAACACTCATATTATTAATAATATGAGTGTTAAGGTGGTCTTAATGCTTAATCTAATAAATTTTTAAATTGGGAATTATATAATTTTGCATATAATTCATCTATTTCTAATAAATCTTCATGGCTTCCTCTTTCAACGATTCCATCTTCTGTCAATACAATAATTTCATCTGCATTTTTTATGGTAGACAATCTGTGTGCTATTACTAAGGAAGTCCTACCAGCTGATAATTCCTCTAGGGATTTTTGTATCATGATTTCAGTTTCATTGTCTAAGGATGAGGTGGCTTCATCTAAAATTAAAATTGGTGGATTCTTTAAAAATAATCTAGATATAGAAATCCTTTGTTTTTGTCCTCCAGACAACCTTACTCCTTTTTCCCCTATATAGGTATCATAACCATCAGGTAATGTCATAATAAAATCATGTATACTGGCTTTTTTAGATGCGTCTATGATTTCATCCTCATTTGCTTCTGGGTTCCCATATAAAATATTTTCCCTGATGGTTCCTGTAAACAAAAATACATCTTGTTGAACTAGTCCTATGTTTTTTCTTAAGCTTTTAATTTTTATATCCCTAATATCCCTACCATCTAGGAGTATTTCTCCCTTTTCTACTTCATAAAACCTTGGAATCAAGTGACATAAGGTAGTTTTCCCTGCGCCGGAAGGTCCTACTAGGGCTATTGTTTTTCCCTGGTCTATTGTCATATTTAAATCCGCTAAAACTCTATCTTCACCATTATTGTAAGAAAATGAAACATCATTAAACTTTATTTCTCCAACTACATCATCTAGTTCTATGGCATTTTCTGTATCTACTATATCTGCTTCTATATCCATAATTTCAATAAACCTTTTAAAGCCCGTCATTCCATCTTGGTATTGCTCTGCAAACTGGGTTAATCTCCTTATTGGCTGCATAAAAAAATTAACATAAAGAACGAATGAAAGTAAGTCTACCTCATTTATAATGGATTTATATACGAAATATCCACCTACACTTATAACTACTAGATTTAATATATTGGACATTATATTTATTCCCGCAGCAAATTCTGCCATTACCTTATATGCGTCTTTTCTTGCCTCAGAAAAATATTCATTTCCCCTATTGAATTTCTCTATTTCATAGTCCTCATTTGTAAATGACTTAGCTACCCTAACTCCGGATATACTATTTTCAAGTTGAGAATTTACATCTGCTATTTTTTCCCTAACTTTCTTAAAAGAATAGGACATTCTTTTTCTTTTTGACATAACAAATATTAAAATAATAGGTATAAATGCAAATAGTATTAATGTTAATCTCCATTCTATTGTCATCAATATTATAAAGGATCCTAAAAGCATGACTAAGGAAATAAATAAATCCTCTGGTCCATGGTGAGCTAATTCTGTGATATCCCTTAAATCATTGATTATCCTGGACATAATATGACCTGTTTTTGTATTGTCATAATAAGAAAAGGGCAAAGACTGTAAGTGAGTAAATACATCTCTTCTCATATCATGTTCCATCCTAACTCCTAACAAATGACCCCAGTATGAAACAATATAAAAACTTATATATCTAAGTCCAAATAATAAGATCATTATAATGGTCCATCTTAAAAGTAAATCCATTCTCCCTGCTGGGATAAAATCATTTAACATTTTTCTAGTAAATATAGGGAAAACCAAATCTGCAATAGAAATTAAAAATGCAAAGAACATATCTATGAAAAATAATTTCTTATGGGGTTTGTAATAGGATATAAATCGTTTAACCAAATTCTACACTCTCCTTTTTATTAAAAAATAAAATAATATACTTCGGGACACGAATATTATACAATATCTTTGCTATTATATCAATTATAATATATTATTAATTGAAATAATATATTATTTGGGGGGACAAGGATGAAAAAAAATTTCATGTTCATAACTACTTTTATAATTCAACTTATTATAGCTGCTGAGATGGCTATTATTGGTCCATTATCACCATTTCTAGCTCTTTATTTTTCCATAGATCAAAGCATGGTCATTTTATTGAGTTTAGGCTATTCTGCAGTAGGGTTTTTAGTGCCCTATCTGGGAGTCTTTGGTGATAAATATGGTAAGAAAAGAAGTATTTCTATTTCTTTAGCTTTATTTATCATTGGTTCTATTGTGGGTGCCTTAGCTAAGTCTGCATTTATCTTTGGATTTGCAAGAATATTTATTGGCTTTGCTTATTTTTCACTAAGTGCTACTAATTTATCCTATCTATCTGAGTTTATTTCTTACGAAAATCGTGGAAAAGCTTCAGGTTTACTGAGATTTGCCTTTAGCCTATCTATATTAGTCAGTCCTATTCTTGCTACTTATTTAGTGGACAGGTTCAATTCTTTAGCTGTTATTTATATTCCATTGGCCATTGTGGCTTTACTAGCCTTGTTTTTCTTAAGACAATTGCCTGAAACTGAAAAATATCCAGATATAGTTGTAAATAAAAATGAATTCTTATCATTGTTAAAAGATCCAGTAGCTAAAAAGATTTTAATAACCGTGTTTTTAATTTTAACTGCACCTACTTTAATATTAAACTATTTAGGAATTTATTTAACTAATACTTTTAATGTATCCCAAATACATATTGGCACAATATATACTATTTCAGCCATAGGTACTGTTCTAGGCACCTTTTTTTCCGGCCTTCTTTCAGATAAAATAGGTAAATATAAATTTGCAAAGATATTGTTTATTATTATGTTATTTGCTATTATACCTATACCCTTTGTAAGAAATCTAATAGTCATAATATTGTTAGCCATACTATTTTCTTTTGGAATGGATGGTGGTTGGACTTCTTATCAGGCCTTCGGTTCTGAGCTAGTTCCTGAAAAAAGAGGAACATTTATGAGTTTAATGTACACAGTAAATGCTATAACTATTACTTTTTATAGTTTAGTAGGGCCCTTTCTTTATAGGCTTGGAGGTTTTCCATTTTTAATTATAATTGCTTCAATATTTGCTGGTATTGCAATTTATATTATTGTAAATTTGAAGGTAAAGGAATAAGAATCATAAAAACATCTAAAGAATTTGTCTTTATCAAGACTTAAATTAATTAGATGTTTTTAATTTGATAAACTTTGTATTAATAGCTTTGTCTCATTGTTTAACTCTTCCAAGTCTCCAGGTTGAATTACTCGGTCTTGTAAATTATAACTTTTCTTTAATTTTATTATCCTATATACTTTTTCATCTATTTCTTCCTCTAATATTTCACCATTATTTACAGCCTCTATTATTTTATCTATTGCTAAAATAGGATTTTCATCTCCATGGCATATTAGTGCCAAGTCCCCACCGGATTTTATAAAGTTAAGAACCCCATCTTCTAAGGCATAATTCTTAATTATAGCTCCCATAGTCATATCATCTGATGCTACTAGTCCATTATATTTCATTTCATCCCTGAGAAGGTCCTGTATGATCCTCCTAGAGATGGATCCTGGGTAGTTAGGATCTATTTCCGGATATAATATATGGGCTACCATTATAATTTCAACATCCTGTTTGATTGCCTCTTTAAAGGGTTTAAGCTCTAAGGACTTTAGTTGGTCTAGGTTTTTATTTACCCTAGGTAGGTCTATATGTGAATCTAGACTAGTATCACCATGTCCGGGAAAGTGCTTTACGGCTGGAATTATCCCTGTATTCCTTATGCCTTTCATTACCTCTATACCATTATTTACAACCCTTTCACTGGTGCTTCCATAAGCCCTACTTCCTATGACTTTGTTTTTGGGATTAGAGTAAATATCTAGGACTGGTGCAAAGTCAATATTGAATCCTAGGGATTTTACCCTTTTTCCTAAAATTTCTCCTAGGCCATATGATATTTCCTTATTATCCTTGTCACCAAATTTTATGGCTTCAGGTAATTTTATATAAGAACTTGGCAACCTGCTAACTTTTCCACCTTCTTCATCTATGGATAAAAATAATGGGATTGGATTATTTGAATTTTCAAGTTTAAGATTGTTTAAGAGGTCTATGGTTTGCTTTGGACTCTCAATATTCCTTGCAAAGAGAATAAAACCTCCCAGCTTATATTTATTTATTAGGTCAATTGTATGATCTGATATCTCTAGACCATCAAATCCAGCAATTATCAGTTGGCCTACTTTTTCCTCTAGTGTCATAGATTTTATGCTTTCCTCAATTTCATCTACTTTAACTATGTCTTCCTCTATGTCCTCTTTCTTATCCTCATCTACTATATTATTTCCATGATCCTCTACATTATCATTGTCCTTTACCTGATTACTAGGATTATTGTTTTTATTACATCCTGTTATCAATAAAGAAATAAATATTATAAGGATTATTCCTTTTATCAGCTTAGGCTGCTTCATCCTTTCACCTCATCCTATGTAATTTATATAGGGAGGAAATTTCCTCCCTATAGGTTAAAACATATTTAAGTTTAGCTCCCTAGATAAATCTTTCATTATTCCATAGCCTACTATGGAATTCCCATATTCATCTAAGGCGGGATTATATACTCCTATTCCCATCTTATTTGGTATTGTTCCCATTATTCCCCCACCTACTCCAGATTTTGAAGGTATGCCTACATTTATTCCATAATTCCCGCTGGAATTATACATGCCTGATGTTGTCATTATAGCTGTTACTATTCTTTTTATTTGATTTGTATTTATTTGACCTTCTATATTAAATTCTTGGTCTCTTCTGCTTAAAAAGAAAGCTATCTCAGCTAAATCAACTGTAGTTACTTCTATGGAGCATTGTTTGAAATAGGTATCTAATATATCCTCTACATCTCCCTCTAGCAGACCTTTAGATTTCATTAAATAGGCCATGGCCCTGTTTTTATTACCTGTTTGTTTTTCGCTAAGATAAACCTCTTCATTATATGAAAGCCTAGGATTAGAAGTTATACTTCTAAGGAAGCCTATTAGCCTTTGAAACCTTTCTTCACCTTCCCCTAAAATCAAGGATGTAGTCAGGATTGCACCTGAATTCACCATTGGATTAGGTGGTCTTAGGGTATGAGGAAGGTCTAGTTTATATAGTGTATTAAAAGGTTCATCTGTGCCTTCACATCCTATTTTTTCAAAAACCTTGTCTTCTCCATTATCTATTATTGCTAAAAACAAAGAAATCACCTTAGATATACTTTGTATTGTAAATTTTTTATTATAATCTCCTGCTTTAAAAACATTAGCATTACTATCTATTAATGTTATAGCTATTTCATCCTTATTGGTCTTAGATAGTGGTGGTATATAATCAGCTAGCTTACCTTTTTCTATTAAATGTTTGTTTTTATTGATGATATCCCTTAATAATTTTTCCATATATTAATTCTCCTTGTTAAGTTTTCTAATTATTTATCCTATGAATTCTTTTAATATAGAATTCTGTGTAATTACGCTTTCATCTCTTATATCTTTAAAATATTGTAAGAATTTAAGAAGTTTCTTCGCCTCACTATAATAGGGGCTATCATTCTTTATTTCTTTTAATAGGGGAATTGCATGTTTTTTCAGTACTGCTAATTCATAGACTAATGCAGAGTCAAACATTATATCTGCCTCTTCTTGAAATGGAAATATATTTTTTTCTTCCCCCATCCTAACTCCTGGCCATAGTTCAAAGGTTCTCTTTGGATCATTTCCTCTATATTTTACATCTCTTATCATTCTCCTAAGAAGTCTAGCATCTGTTGTAGGAATACGATTATGTGCATCTATGTTTAATTGAGTTAATGCAGATATATAAATTTTATATTTATTCTTTTCTGGTATATAGGAGGTCATCTTTGGATTTAAGCTATGGATACCTTCAACTATTATAGGTTGATTTTTATCTATCTTTACCATTTTTCCAGATTCCTCTCTTTTACCTGTTACAAAGTTAAACTTAGGTAGCTCTACTTCTTTTCCTTCTAAAAGAGCTATTAAATCCCTGTTTAATCTATCTAAATCAATGGCATCTATAATTTCAAAGTTATAAGTTCCATCTTCATTTAATGGAGTATCTTCTCTGTTTACAAAATAATCGTCTACTGAAATAGAAATAGGCTTTTTACCATTGACTTTTAAATGTATTTCTAGTCTATTGGCAAGTGTTGTCTTGCCTGATGAGGAGGGTCCCGCTATTAGAATAAGATGAATATCTTCATCTCTACATATTTCATCTGCAATTTCTCCTATTTTTTTCTCATGAAGGGCTTCAGAGATCTTAATCATTTCAGAAATCTTTCCATCTATGATTTTTTCATTTAAAGAACCTACATAGGACACATCCAATATCTTGGCCCAGTCATTAGTTTCTTTGAAAATTTTAGATAACTTTTTAAGTTCTTTAAACTCTGGTAATTCATCTTGTAAACTTCTATTGGGTATAACAATAAGTGCCCCTGGATAATAATATTTTAGTTGGAAGTTTTTTGCAAATCCGGTTGATGGTGCTAAAAATCCGTGAAAAGTATCAATATGTTCCCCTATTGTATATAGGTGGATTTGTTCCCTATCTAAAGTATTAAAAAGCCTAATTTTATCTATATAGTTGTTTTCTTTGAAAAGTTCAATTGCCTTGTCCTTAGGAATTTTCTCCCTGCTTATGGGGTAATCCGCCTCAATTATCTTTTCCATTTCCTTATTTATTTTTTCAATATCTTTAAAATCAATGGAATATCCTTTTTCAAACTCTGTATATAGACCTTCCCCTAAAAAATGTTGTATTTCTACTGTTCTTTCTGGAAATAATCTTTTGCAGGCCATTATAAAAACTGCTGAAATTGTTTTTGTATATATTCTATGACCATCTACATTTGTAATGTCTAAAAATTCTACTTCTATTGATTCTTCTACTTTTGTATTTAGGTTAAATACCTCGTTATTTATCTTAGCCCCTAAATATTTTCTGTAATCATCTTTAAAAAACTTTTTAGAAATATCCTTTAAAGCGGTCCCCTTTTCTACATTTACTCCACCTATACCTTTTATACTAATCTTAATTTCTTTATTCACTTAATCACCCTTTCAATTATTCGAATAAATCCTTTTCTATTTCACCTATTTTTCCACTTGCTAAGGAAGTAAATTCCTTTCCATTTAAATAATCCATAGATTCATCTAGACCATTTAATTGTATTCTATATCCATGTAACCATTGGTTTTCTAGGGAATATTCATCTTTGAACTTTTTGTTTGTAGCCTTATCCCCGTATTTTCTGTCACCTATTACAGGATAGCCTAGGCTAGCCAAATGTCCTCTTATTTGATGGGTTCTCCCGGTAATTAACTCTACCTCTAAAAGTGAGTAGCCATCTTTGGACTTAATAGGTTTAACTACTGTGGTTATTTCCTTAGAACCCTCAAAGTCTTTTTCTCTAATTTCAACCTTGTTTTTATCTTCATCTTTTAATAAATGGGCATTATGGGTAAATCCCTCTGCTATAGTACCTCTAACTATGGTTTTATAATACCTTTTTACATGTCCACCTTTGATTGCTTGATTCATATCTTTTAAAGCCTGATAATTTTTTGCACCAATAATTATACCTGAGGTGTTCCTATCTAATCTATTGCAAACAGAAGGTGTAAAGGTCTTTTCTAATCGTGGAACATATTCTCCTGTTTGAATTAAGTAGGATATCATACTATCCACTACATTTTCCTCAAATCCACCTCTTGCTCCGTGGGATAAGACCCCCGCTGATTTGTTTATTAATATTATGTTCTTATCTTCATAAATAATATTGGGAATTAAATTAGATTTAACTTCCCTCTCTTTAGTTAAAAATTTATCTATAGTTTCATCAGACAAGTATAGTTGGATTTTATCTCCTTCAATAATGGTAGTTTCTGGTTTAGCCCTAGACTCATTTACTTTAATATTCTTTTTTCTAATCATCTTGTAAATGAAGCCTGGAGAGGCTTCACCTAGATACTTTCTAAGAAATCTATCTAATCTCTGTTCAGCTTCATTTTTATCAATTATAATTTCTTGCAATTTTCTTCACCTTTTCCTTATTCTTATGTTATAATTATATTATACATGATTGTTGGATTAAAACACATATTTACTTAATTATTTTGGGGGTAGTGATATGAAAAAACTTTTAGATTTTCTTAAAGATTTCTTATATGATTCTGTTGATTATATTATAGTCATAGGTATTGTGGGTCTTGTGGTAATTATTATAGGGTGGAGGATTGATTTATTATTTGCTAATGATGTCCTTAGTTCAATAGATGAGCCTGGCCTAGTAGTGGATAATGATTTGGATAAAGACATTGATAATCTTCCTTTACATGATGATGCGGAGAAAGACAATGTATCCACTGATAAAACAGATGGTGAAGATGAAGATAAGCCAGAGTCAACACCTGATAATAATGAATCAACTGAAAAACCTGCAATGATTATGATATCAATTCCCTCCGGTTCATTACCTTCTAATATTGCTAGTATATTGGAAAGTAAGGGTTTGATTTCAAATAAAGACGAATTCATACAAAAATCCCAAGAATTGAAATTAGATACAAAATTAAAATCTGGTAACTTTAATATAGCAATAAATACATCCCTTGAGGATATTATATATTTAATTTCAAAATAAAGCCCTCCAATTGGAAGGCTTTTTTTAATATGTTTCGTTTATGTATCCATCTATTAATGAATTTCTTAATCCTGAGCTAAAGACTTTTTTCTCTTTAAGTATTTTTAATAACCTTTTAGATTTTGAATGAAATATTGCCTCTTCATAATCCAATAGGACTATTTCAAACAACTCATCCATTAGAGATTTTGAATTTACATTTATAAAATATGCATCTACTCCCCTAAATTCTAAAAATTCTAGTAGGTCTAAGGTAGCCTTATCCTTTTCGTGGTAGTAGTTGTTTCCTTTATTAAAATAATAATTATAATATCTTTGATGTTTTCTTGTGTTTTTCACATCATTTGCTAACATATTAAAGTATTTTGCTAGTACATTATAATATTGATAGTTATACATTCCCATTTCATAACTATCTATTCTAAGGAATGGTTTTAAATTCATTCTACGAACTAAATCATAATTATACTCTAAGAATTGTTTTTTTGTTATCTCTCCCCTACTAAATTGAACTATTAAGGAAGATCTACTGTTAAAAAATCTGTCAAAACTGCTCCTTCTTCTTCTTTTGATATTCAAAATATACACCCTATCTAATCTAAATTTACTTTACATATATCATTATAACATATCTTAAACCTTTTATTAATAATTAAATTTTATATTTTCTTAGTTTTTTGTGTTTTTAAGAGTAAAGATACAAAAAACAGTTATACTAATATCATACTTTAAATATATTTGAAAGGAGATCCATATGCATAGAGAAAATATAACACAAGGTGTAAAATGTGTTGTAACTAATTGTAATTATTATAAGTCAGGAGATTTATGTACGGCTGGACAAATACACATATTGCCAAAGGATGCCAAATCTACTGAAGAAACTGATTGTGGAACTTTTGAATCAAGTGGGAATTTAACATAAGCTTTAAAATAAAGGCAGGGTTATTCCTGCCTTTATTCAATTTTATTTATTGTGTTGCTGAATTTAAAACCCCTTCAATTTCTAGGCAATATTCTTTTAAATCTTCTGGAATATCTTCCATAACATAATCAACATTTATATAGAAATCTGTACCGAATCTTTCTGATATAATACTTAAACTTTTTTTAAGTATTTGTAAGCATTCTATATCTAAATCAATAACCTTATATATACTATCTACATAAATCTTTTCTAAATCATAGTCCATACCAATCAAGCCACACAAAAAGCCATAGAGTGATTCAATACTTTCTATATTGAACTCCATGGCGTTAATTAGCCTTACATTATAATTTAAACTGAATATATGATCATCATCTACATCAATAAAAGCAATATTTCCATTGCCTTCTCTCATTTCCTTATTTGCATTGTCGATTAACCACTTTGTTTTTCCTGAACCTTTTTCACCTAAAATAAATTTAACCACAATGAACCACCTTACCTTTCTTAGTTTGTTATATTATATGTTAGATAATTCTTTTAGAATACCTTTTGTTAATTAAACCTTTTTAGCGCTTTGCCATTTAAATAATTAAATTTGATCCCTTGCTTAGTATTTCGACTTTCCATTAAGCCTACTATTTCATCTCTTATTTTCCACCAAGACTGATTCCAATTGACAAATAAAACATTTCCCTCAGGGGCTCTGCCTATTATCCTTTGTATTACTATTTCAGGGTCTAAATACTCTAAAAACAATATAACCCTTTCCATATATTCTTCTTTTGATATTAAAGAGATTTCATCTCTTTTATACATTTCCCCTAAACTTGTACCCTCTACTATATATAATCCATGTAGCTTTATTTCATCTACCCCCAAGGCACTTAAAAACTTTGCATTTTCTATTGTATCTATTTTGTCATCCCAGGGTAGGTTTAATATTAAATGAGTACAATTTCTTAATCCATGCTTTTTTATAGCTAGACCTGCATCTAAATATTCTCCTAGGGTATGCCCCCTATTTATTTTTCTTAAGGAGTGGTAGTTTACAGTTTGTAAACCTAGTTCAATAGTTATTTCTAAGTTCTTCTCTTCCTTTAAATTTGCTAAATATTCTAAGTGCTGATCATTAATGCAATCTGGTCTTGTAGAAATAGATATACCTACTATATTATCTTCTATAGATTCTTCTATTGCATATTTAAAATCATCAAATGGTAAATAAGTATTTGTAAAGCTTTGAAAATAAGCTATAAATTTCTTAGCCTTATATCTATTTCCAATATATTCCATATTCTTGTTTAATTGTTGTTTTACAGACATTGATGATGACAGGTTTTCAAAGCTGCCACCTTCTTCTCCGCAATATATACATCCATTTTCCCCTAAAGTTCCATCCCTATTAGGACATGTAAGAGGTAAAGATATTGGTAGTTTATATACCTTTTCACCAAACTTATTTTTTAAATAACTTGAATAGGTATTATATACTTGAATTTCTTTCAAATTCCCCCTCCTTTCTAGATATTTAATACCCTTTTTAACTCAAAAGCAACACCTGATTCATTGTTATTTTTTTCCGTGATATTTTTTGCAACTGATTTTACCCTTTTAGTAGCGTTTCCCATTGCAATTCCTAGTCCTACGTTTTTTATCATATCTATATCGTTATTATCATCCCCAATTGCAATTATCTCTTCTGGTTTTATACCTATACTAGCAGCATATTCCAATAGAGTTAGCCACTTAGTACCCTCAGGATGCATTATTTCTAAAAGTGCTTCTGCTATGGAGATGTTTTCCATTACATGAGCATTGTATAGGCTAGGATATGACTTTTGTATTTGTAGATGAAATTCATTTAGTTTTGATTTTTGACCTATATAAACCACATTTAAAATCTTGTCTTTTATATCTAAATAATTTTCTATTTGCTTAAATCTAGAATCTTTAGTTAGATAATTATAATAATTTTCATTGTCTTTGTCTAATTCTATTATAATATCTGTTCCATTATGGTAATCATCTATATGAATAATAGGATATAATTTCCTTTCTCTTCCTTCCCTCATTATTGTTCTAAAATCATCTATGTTTAGATATTTACTGATTATTGCCTTGTCATTGACAGAATTCCTAACTATATTTCCATTATTAGCTAAAATTGTAATATGGCTGTCAATTCCTCTTGTCAACTTTTTTGCTGACCAATATCTTCTTCCAGTTGCTATAACTATCTCATATCCTTCTTTAGCCAAAATATTAATTACTTTTAAATTATCTCTTGTTATTTCTTTATTATCATTTAACAATGTACCGTCTAGATCCATTGCTATTAACTTGTACAACATATCAGCTCCTTATGTCTATGGAAAAGCACTTTGCAAAAGCAAAGCACTTCTATATTAATTCTAATCTTCTAATTCATCATAATTATCGTATTCTATAAAGTTATCTTCTAAATGATGGGCTTCAATTTCTTCAATATCTTCATCTGAAAATAATGTATAAAAAGCGTCCGTAACAATTTCAAATTCATCTTCATTTTCTATATATTTTAAATCAAAGGCTTCATCTTCCAGTTCTATATATTCGTATACTAAAACATCTTCCTCTTCTTCAGGCAATAGAGCGACATACTCCTTATCATCTACCTCAAAAAAGCCTAGAACTAAGCAATCTATTTCTGTGTTGTCGTCTAAGGTTAAATGCATTATAGATGCTTCATCTACATTATGAAACTCTAAGTCTTCTCTATCATGCTTTAGAGGGTCTTCACATTCAACGCCACATCCACATTCTTCACAGTATTCATCGTTGTATTCAAAGTTTTTTTCTTCTTTTTTATTCACAAAATCAGCCTCCTTATATTTATTTCCTTATATAATATGATATCTTATTTTGATAAATAAGTATATATATTTTTTTGAAAAATCATTAGATTCTTTATATGGGTAACTTTCCAAGGAATTGAAGCCACATTAAACTAATTGTTCTCCTTCCTCGGAATAAATCCCCAATTAACTATTTAAATCTATATGACAATATCCACCTGGGTTTTTCTTTAAATAGTCCTGATGGTATTCTTCTGCCTTGTAATAGGATTTAAGTGGCATTATCTCTGTTACTATAGGCTTATTATATTTACTTTTTTCCTCTTCCAAGCTTTTCTTTATTATTTTTAAATCCTCTGGATCTGTATAATAAATCCCTGTCCTGTATTGATTTCCTATATCCCCACCCTGCCTATTTAACATAGTCGGGTCGATGATATGCCAAAACTTATTTAACAATTCTTCTAAGGAAATAATATTTGCATCATATTTTATATAAGTGGTTTCTGTATGGCCTGTGATTCCAGTACATACCTCCTCATAGCTAGGGTTTTCCTTAGTGCCATTTGCATAACCAACTTCCGTCTCTATTACTCCATTGAGTCTGGATAAGTATGCATCAACACCCCAAAAACATCCACCAGCTAAATAGATTTCTTTCATTTATTTTCCTCCATGTGTTTTTATTGTTTAGAATGGTGCAAAACCCTGATCTGCCCACCAGTTTTCCTTGTGGATATTATATTGGTCTGTAAATTGGGATAAATGTACCTGCTCCCATTTTATCAATGTATCATAAAGTTGTTTTGCTTGTTCATATTTAGTATTATTCTTTGCTTCTTCGTAAAATTCAATAGATGCTTTTTCCATTTGAATGCCTATACTAAAAACTGACATTGCAAGAGAAGTATACTTGTCTTCTACCTTATTCCAATTATAAATATCTGGAGAAGGTGGCTTAGCTTCCAAAGCTAATTTTAAATCATCTTCCTCATTATCTTTGATTTTGTGAAATAAGGCCTTTAAATACTCTACATGTGTCAATTCTTCATTAGCCAGTTCTAAGAAAGCCTCTTTACTTTCACTTGTACCTGCTTGATTAGCAGCCATTTTATAAAATTCATAACCCTCGACTTCATTTAAGATTGCTTGTTTTATGACATCTAATTCTTTCTTATCCACTTAATCATCTCCCTTTAAGTATTTATAATATGGATACCCATTTTGGGAAAAAACCACTCATTATTTACCAATAAAACAAATTCATATTTTAACCCCTTAGCCTTTATTATTTTATATTCCCCAAAAATAAAGGAAAATATTTAATAAAATGAAAACTTAACATATAGTATGACTTAAAATCATATTAATTATATTTTCTTTCTCCTGGTCCCATTCTTCATAGGTGTCTATTTTTTCTAATTTACTCCTGATTTTATTGTTTAAGCTAGTTATATTGCAATCACTTAAAAAGTCTACATCTTTTTCTATACAAAAGTTATTTGCTATGTTTTCCATAATACAGGATTCTATCTCTTCTTTTTCAATTCCCTTTAAATCTTTTCCTCTTAGAACAAGATTTAAGTTTTCACTAAACCTATATCTTATAAAAATCATAAATTGTTCGAAGTCTTCGCAATTATTACCTTCTTCAATATCAAAGATTATTCTGAAAAATAAATTCCATCTAAAGTCCTTGTTGATTATTTCTAATATGGTATTTCCTATTTTTCTAACAAAATCATCCTGAAAAAATATATTCCTTTCAAAATTTATATACTTGTTGAATGAAATATTGTTTCTCCCTATTTCATTTAACCTATTTAGTATCCTAAGGAAATTTTCACTATAGTGTTCAGATTCCTCTGGTCCACCCTTCATAAATAAATAATTCACTATAACATCTGTAGTTTTTTTAAAATCTAAAACAAAACCTATTTCTTCTTTAATTTTAAATATATATATATCATGAATTATCTTTGATAATAAGGCCTGTACTTGGACCTTTTTTGCTAAATCATCACTTGTATCTGTCCCCTTTAAATGGTTAAAAACTAACATCAACTGCCTATCTATCATAGACAAATTATCTTTTATTGAACTCATTATGTCTCTAAAGAAATCTTCCGTTAGCATATAGTTAAAGTTTTTATAAAGTACCCTATGATCTATTTCTCCCCAGAAGACATTTACTAAAGATTTTATTTGCAATTCAAAATTTATAGATGTATCACCTTTGCAATATTTTCCGTCTATTTTATATATTTCAAAGCCATTTCTTTGTTTTTGTGGCTGTTTTTCACCTAATTGAAGCATTATATTTGAATTTAATGGATTAGTATAGAATCCATCTCCACATTCAATTTTAAATAATTTTACTATATCTTTGTAGATTTTGTCTTCATCTTCTATGAATCTACATTCAATTCTAAAACCTATTAAATCTGATAAATTGTCTAATAAGTTTTCTGGTGTTTTATATTTTATGTAAAAATTATGTCTTAATATTTTTTCCCTTAAGCTTTCTGGTGATTTTATTCTGTAATTTACATTTAAAAAGTGATCATTAATAAAAAAACTATTTGTAAAAAACATTTCTAGCTGGTCTGCTACTTTGCCAATTTTATCCTTTCTACTTTCAATTAATTCTAAGGTTTCATCAATAAAACTAAACAATTCTAACTTTTTTTTCATTCTCATCCCCCTAAGGACATTATATATTCCCTACTAACTACTATTAATTATATCATAAGAATATGATTATTCGTGAAAAAAAGAGAAATCTTTAGATTTCTCTTTTTAAAATTCATCAAAAAATATTTTTTCTTCTAATACTCCCTTTTTAGTCAAGGCCTCTACCATGGATTCTATCATCCTAGGATTCCCACATAAGTAAGCCTCTTTATCGTATCCATCAGATAAGTCTTTTTCTATGATTTTATTTACTCTTCCCTGTTCCCCAGTCCAATTGTGTTCTTCTGTGACCCGAGACAAAGTAGGTATAAACTCAAAATCATATAGCTTTTCTTCTAATTCTTTAAAATAATCTAAGAAGAATAAATCATCTGGAGTCCTTGCTCCAAAGTAAAATTTAGCTTTTCTTTGGATATTCTTTTCTTCCATATTTTTTAATATAGCAAGTATGGGAGCCATACCAGTTCCAGCTGCTACTAATATCATTTCATCTTCACTATCCTCATTATAGTAAAAGTCTCCATGAGGACCGTTTATTTGAACAGTGTCCCCTACTTTCAAATGCTGGTGTACATAAGTTGTACATATTCCATTTGGTATATAACCAATCAAAAGTTCTATATATGACTTTTCAGATGGTTTAGAAGCTATAGAATATGCCCTATAAACCTCTTCACTATTTCCCTTATATAATGGAGCTTTGAATTGAATAAATTGTCCTGGTTTAAAGGTGATTTCTTCTCCATCCTTTAGTTTTAATCTTAATCTTTTAATTACATCTGTTACATCTTCCATTTCCTCAAGTGTTGCCTCATATTCCTGAACATTAAAAAGTTCCTCTGGAATTTCAATTTTAATGTTTTCTTTTACCTTACATTGACAAGATAATCTAACACTATTATTTAGTTCTTCATCTGTTAGAAATGGCTTTTCTGTAGCTAATACTGGTCCTCCACCTTCTAAGATTTTAACTTTACAATAACCGCAAGTTCCTTTACCCCCACATGCTGATGGTATAAATATCTTTTCTTCTAGTAAGGTGGATAAAAGAGTATCTCCACCCTTTACTGTATAGTCTTTTTCAGCATTAATAGTTAATTGTAGCTCACCATAATCCCCTACTGTTCTATCGGCTAAGGTCAGCAAAAATGCAAAAACTACGGTAATGCCTGTTAATGCTCCTGTTGTTATTAAAATCTGATTCATTTTTTGCCCCCCTTATTGGATTTGTACTATTCCTGAAAAGCCTACAAAGGCCAGTGCCATAAGTCCTATGACTATCAAAGTTATTCCTGCCCCTTCTAAACCTTTAGGTACAGATGCCCTTTTAAGTTTTTGCCTTATACCTGCAAGGGCAACTATGGCTAAGGTCCAACCAATTCCAGATCCTAGACTAAAGCCTATGGTCTGCAATAATGAATAATCTCGTATAATCATAAACAATGAAACTCCCAAAATAGCACAATTTACAGTTATTAAAGGTAAAAATATACCTAATGCATAGTAAAGATTAGGAAAATACTTTTCAACTATCATTTCTATTAATTGAACAATTGCAGCTATAGAAATAATAAAGACAATAAATCTTAAATATTCTAATCCTAGTGGCTCTAAAACATAATTATATAATAAGTAATTAATTATTGAAGTAATAGTTAAGACAAAAGTAACAGCTTGTCCCAATCCAAAAGAAGTTGGTATTTCTCTAGATACCGCAATAAAGGAACACATGCCTAAAAAATTACTTAAGATCATATTGTTTGTAAATATTGCTGCGAAAAATATAACAAAAGGACTTAATTCAATCATGATTTAGCCACCTGCCCTTCCTCTTTAGAATCTTTATCTTGAATTGATTTTGCTATCCAAATAACAATTGCCAGAATAAAGAAAGCACCTGGCGGCATTATCATAAGTGTCCACGATGTCCACCATTCACCTAATATTGTTATGCCAAATAGAGTTCCAAATCCTAAAAGTTCCCTTACAAAGGATATAATCAACAAAACTAATGTGTATCCAAGTCCAGCTGCTAACCCATCTAAAAATGCTGGGATTGGAGGATTCTTTTGAGCATATGCTTCTGCCCTCCCCATTATTATACAATTTGTAATAATAAGTCCTACATATGGACCCAGGGCCTTACTCATTTCCGGCATATAGGCCTTTAAAAATATATCTACAATTATTACATAGGCCGATATTATAAGTACTTGTACCATCATTCTTATATGTTTTGGGGTAAAGCTTCTTATCAATGATATGGTAAAAGATGAAAGTGCTGTTACAAACATTAGACCTATTCCCATTATTAAAGAGTTTAACATTAAGTTAGTTACAGCAAGGGCTGAACAAATCCCTAGTATTTGCCTAAATACAGGGTTATCATCCCACACCATAGAACGAAATATTTGTTTCGGACTTCTCTCACTCATGGATTATTCACCCTCCCATGTATTTATAAAATTTTCTATATCTTCATTTAAAAAATTACTTACTGATTTAGATGTAAGAGTTGCACCAGATATAGCATCTACGTTGCCTCCTGAGGCTGGCCTATATATAATGTAATCTTCTTGGGTATCAGTTATTTCCAATCCTCTAAACTGTATTTTATAGGGTTCTTCTTCGATTCTACCACCTAAACCCGGGGTTTCGCTGTGTGATATAAAATCTACACCTATTATTTCAGAGTAATCCGCAGATATACCTACATAACCTAATATACTTCCCCAAAGACCTGCTCCTCTAACAGGAAAGGCATATGCTATTGTTTCATCATTTGATTTCAAAGTATATACGATGTCTTCCTCAACTTTTGTTTCCTCTATCCTATCATTAAATATCTTCTCTACTTCTTCTGGAGAACCAGATTCAGTTTCTATATCAAATACATAAAGAATCTTTCTCCTAAGTTCTGTTCTTTCATTTAATTGAATTTTGTCCGCTGTACTATAGTTAAGAAAAGCTAATATAAATGTAAAAACACCTGTAATTACTGCCATAAATACTATAGGATAAGCAAAAGATTTTTTCACGCTACCACCTCTTTTTCCTTGGCTTCTTTTCTAGATTTTTTATAATATCTAATTCCATCATCAATAACCGGTACAAAGGTATTGGCTATTAAAATTGCAAACATCATGCCTCCTGCAAATAGGGCATAACCTCTTATAATTACAGTGATTATTCCTATTAATATTCCATAGATCCATTTTCCTTCCTTTGTCTTCGGGGCTGATATAGGATCTGTGGCCATAAATACTGTACCGAAAAGTAAGCCTCCTGATAATATCCCAAATAACAAGTTAGGGATTTGGGCATTTCCTAAAAGTATTAAAGAACCACTTAATCCAACAAAACCTATTAGTACACCTGCCATGATTTCCCATGATGCAACCTTTTTATATATTAAATAAATAGCTGCAAGTATAATAAGTATTGCACTTGTTTCACCTATGGAACCAGAAACATTCCCAATTAGCAAGTCTATATAGGAAGTTAAACTTCCTGTATCCCTAAAAAGCAACATTGGTGTTGCTCTAGACACTGCTTCCACAGTTTGTGTTAAATAAGTAGAAAACCCTCCTGGAAATCCTAAAGCTGCCTTTGACCATTGAATAGTCAAGGGTGCTGGGAAACACACATAAACAAAAGCCCTTGCTACTAAGGCTGGATTGTATATGTTTTTTCCAAAACCTCCAAATACCTCTTTTCCAAACATTATACCAAAGATAATTCCTATTGCTGCAATCCAAAATGGAGTTGTAGGAGGTAATGTCATAGT
>CAZWTU010000010.1:24501-34750 GCA_964637035.1 uncultured Tissierellaceae bacterium | reverse complement strand
TATGGAGATGATAATATTGGCTAAAATGATGGGACCTAGATTTAAACAATCTAGAAGTTTAGGATTAAATGTATGCGGACATCCAAAAGCAATGGATAGGGCTACTAAAGGAAGTAGTAGGGCTGACAAAAGACTTACTGAATACGGAAGGCAGTTATTAGAAAAACAAAGGCTTAGAGCTTATTATGGGGTCATGGAAAAGCAATTTGTTAGATATGTTAAAATGGCCAAGAAATCCAAAGAACAAACGGGCCACGCTCTTGTTAAAAGATTGGAAACTAGACTAGATAATATAGTATATAGATTAGGCTTTGCTTCATCTATTAGACAGGCGAGACAAATGGTTGTCCATGGACATATCATTGTAAATGGAGGGAAAGTGAATATTCCTTCGTATTTGTTAGATATTGGAGATACGATATCCCTTAAGGAAAAATCACAAAGCATTGAGCTTTTTAGGGATAATTTTGATGGCTTTCTCTTAAATCAATATCCATATCTAAATAAAAATCAAGATAATATCTCAGGAACTTTAATAAGATATCCTGAAAGAGAAGAAATACCAATTGAAATTGACGACCAATTAGTTGTTGAATTTTATTCAAGATTATTATAAATTAAGCAAAAATATAAAAAACAAGATAAAGATAATTTATCTTGTTTTTATTTTTTGAAAAATAGTGCTAGTCCTGTGCAATTAGAGGTAATTTTTAATTCTAAAGTACCTTTTTTAGAAATTGTCCTGTGTAAGAAGCTTCTACTTTTGCTACTTCCTCCGGTGTTCCTGTGGTTACAACATAACCACCTTTATCTCCGCCTTCTGGCCCTAGGTCTATTATATGGTCTGCTGTTTTAATTACGTCTAGATTATGTTCGATTACTATTACTGTATTTCCACCCTCTACTATTTGATTTAATACTTTAATTAATTTATGAATATCCGCCGTATGAAGTCCTGTTGTTGGTTCATCTAAAATATATATTGTTTTTCCTGTTGATCTTTTAGATAATTCTGTAGCTAGCTTTACTCTTTGGGCTTCCCCACCTGATAATTCCGTAGAAGATTGACCTATTTTTATATATCCTAAGCCTACATCAAATAGGGTTTCCAACTTTCGACTGATTTTAGGAATGTTTTTAAAAAACTCTACTCCTTCCTCTACTGTCATTTCTAATATATCCGATATTGTTTTACCCTTATATTTAACCTGTAAAGTTTCCCTATTATATCTATGGCCTTTACATACTTCGCAAGGTACATATACATCTGGAAGGAAATGCATTTCCACCTTTAAAATCCCATCCCCTTTACATGCTTCACATCTTCCACCTTTTACGTTGAAGCTAAACCTTCCCTTTTTGTAGCCCCTTAACTTTGCCTCTGCCGTCATGGCAAAGACATCTCTTATACTATCAAATACACCTGTATAGGTAGCCGGATTGGATCTAGGAGTTCTACCTATTGGGGACTGATCTATTTCTATTACTTTATCCAAATATTCAAGTCCTTTTACCTCCTTATATTTTCCTGGCCTTAGCTTAGATCTATTTAATTCCTTGGCAAGAGCTTTATACAATATCCCATTTACTAGTGAGGACTTCCCTGATCCTGAAACTCCTGTTATACAAGTAAATAGACCTATTGGGATTTTGACATCTATTTTCTTTAAATTGTTTTCCTCTGCGCCTATTATTTCTATCCATTTATCATTAGGTTTTTTTCTTTCTTCTGGTAGTTGAATTTCTTTCTTTCCTGATAAATATTGTCCAGTAATAGACCTTTCATTGTTTTTTATATCTTCTACCGTTCCTTCTTCTACAATGTATCCTCCATGAATACCGGCGCCTGGCCCTATATCAACTATATGATCAGCCATATACATAGTATCCTCATCATGCTCTACTACTATTAGTGTGTTACCTAAATCCGTAAGTTCCCTAAGGGTTTTTAGTAATTTATTATTATCTTTTTGATGCAAGCCTATACTAGGTTCATCTAGTACATAAACAACTCCAACAAGGCTAGAACCTATTTGAGTTGCTAAACGGATTCTTTGAGCTTCCCCACCAGACAATGTTCCAGCCATGCGAGATAGGGTCAAATAATCTAATCCCACATTTTCTAAAAACCTAAGCCTTTCTTTTATTTCTTTTAGGACCTGTTCCCCTATTATAGCTTCCTTTTCACTAAGCCCTAATCCGCTAAAAAAATCTATTGCCTTTGTAATAGATAAATCAGTTGCTTGAGCTATATTTAATCCATTAATTCTTACTGCTAATACCTCATCCCTTAATCTATTTCCATGACATTTGGAGCAAGGGTTTTCCGACATATATCTGTCTATTTTCTTCCTACTATATTCAGAATTTGTAGTTTCATATCTTCTTTGTAGGTTTGGAATTACACCCTCAAACCTACCCTTATAGTTTTGCATACCCTTATCTCCAAAGTGAGATAAAAATTCAAAAGCTATTTCTCTTTTAGTTCCATATAAAAGTTCATCCAAAAATTTCTTTGGTGCATCTTTTAAAGGTTTATCCAAACTATAATCATTATCTTCAGCTAAAGTTTTAAATATTTGATAATAATAACTTGATTTACTGGTATTACTATAAGGGTCTAGTCCACCTTCTTCTATACTTAATTCAAGATTGGGTATTATCAGTTCCCTATCTATTTCCTTATGGAAACCTAGTCCATTACAAGTTTCACACATACCAAAAGGACTATTAAAAGAAAACATTCTTGGAGAAAGTTCCTCTATGGATATATTGCAATCAGGACAAGATAATTTTTCACTAAACATTATCCTTTCCTTATCTATTATATCTACAATTACTAGGCCATCAGATAATTTTAAAGCAATTTCCAAGGAATCTGAAAGCCTTCCCTCTATACCTTCCTTTATTATTATTCTATCTACTACAACTTCTATGGTATGTTTCTTGTTTTTTTCCAATTTTATTTCATCTGCGATATCGTAAATTTCATCATCTATTAATACCCTTACGAATCCTTCTTTTTTTATATTCTCTAGGATTTTGACATGCTCGCCCTTCTGCCCTCTAATAACTGGTGCTAATATTTGCAACCTAGTCTTCTCTTTGAAATCCATTATTTTATCTACCATTTGTTCCACTGTTTGGCTGGTTATTTCCTTACCGCATTTGTAACAGTAGGGAATTCCTATTCTTGCATATAATAATCTTAAATAATCATATACTTCTGTTACAGTTCCCACTGTGGACCTAGGGTTTTTTGATGTAGTCTTTTGGTCTATGGATATAGAAGGAGATAATCCTTCTATATACTCAACATCTGGTTTGTCCATTTGACCTAGAAATTGCCTAGCATAAGAAGACAATGACTCAACATATCTCCTTTGTCCTTCAGCGTATATAGTATCAAAGGCTAAAGAAGATTTTCCCGAGCCTGATAAACCTGTAAAAACTATAAATTTATTTCTAGGGAGCCTAAGGGAAACATTCTTTAGATTGTTTTCCTTAGCACCCTTAATAACTATTTCATCCTTTACCACCTAATCACCTCTAGTTTAATCTTTTCTTTAGTTGAATTATCTTGTCTCTGATTTCTGCAGCCTTTTCGAAGTTTAATTGTTCTGCTTCTTGTATCATAGTAGTTTCTAGTCCAACAATAATTGATCTTATTTCCTCCTTTGAGAAATCATCCCCATAGTCTCCATCATCTTCAGCCACTATTGTAGCTTCTATTATTTCCCTAACACCCTTAATAATGGATTTGGGTTTTATATTATTTTCCATATTATATTTTTCCTGTATTTCTCTTCTTCTATTGGTTTCAGATATGGCCTTAGCCATAGATTTTGTTATTTTATCACCATACATAATTACCTTACCCAATATATTCCTAGCAGCACGGCCTGAAGTTTGTATAAGTGATGTTTCCGATCTTAAAAAACCTTCCTTATCAGCATCTAATATTGCCACCAAAGATACCTCTGGCAAGTCTAAGCCCTCCCTTAGTAAGTTTATACCTACTAGTACATCATGTTTTCCAAGTCTTAAATCTCTTATTATTTCCATTCTTTCTATAGTTTCTACATCTGAATGAAGATATGTTACCTTTATACCGATTTCTTTAAAGTACTGAGTTAAATCCTCTGACATTTTTTTAGTCAAGGTAGTAACTAATACCCTTTCTCCCCTATCTGTAACAATCTTAATCTCATTTACTAAGTCATCTATTTGATTATCCGTTGCTTTTACCTCTATTAGTGGATCCAATAAACCTGTAGGCCTAATTATCTGCTCTACTGTATTTTCACTGTGTTCTTTCTCGTAGGGTCCTGGTGTTGCAGTTGTATATATTATCTGATTTACCATGGACTCAAATTCTTCAAATTTTAGAGGCCTGTTATCTAGAGCAGAAGGAAGTCTAAATCCATAATCTACTAGATTAGTTTTCCTAGACCTATCCCCATTATACATACCCCTAATTTGAGGTAGGCTAGCATGAGATTCATCAACTATTATTAAAAAATCATCTGGAAAATAATCTATTAAAGTAAATGGTCTAGTCCCTGGAGCCCTATTACTTAAATGCCTTGAATAATTTTCTATTCCCTGACAAAAGCCCATTTCCTGTAACATTTCTATATCGTATCTAGTCCTTTGTTCCAGTCTTTGGGCTTCTAAAAGTTTATCTTGATCCTTTAGGTCCTTTAATCTCTCTTCTAATTCTTCCTCTATGCTTTTTATTGCTCTTTCTACCTTATCCTCCGTAGTTGCGTAATGTGATGCTGGAAAAATAGACACATGATTTCTAAGTCCAATTATTTCACCTGTCAATGCATTCACTTCTACTATTCTATCTATTTCATCACCAAAGAATTCTACCCGAACAGAATTTTCACCAGATGAAGCAGGTAAAATTTCTAAGGTATCCCCCCTGACTCTGAAGGTACCCCTAATAAAATTAATATCGTTTCTCATATATTGAATATCTATTAATTTTCTCATTACATCATCTCTATCCCAGACCATTCCTGGTCTAAGGGACACAACTAAATTTTCGTAATCTATAGGGTCTCCTAAACCGTATATGCAAGACACAGAAGCTACAATAATAACATCCCTTCTCTCATATAATGCTGCTGTAGCTGAGTGGCGAAGTTTGTCGATCTCGTCATTTATTGAAGCATCCTTTTCTATATAGGTATCTGAATGAGCTACATATGCCTCAGGTTGATAATAATCATAGTAGCTTACAAAATATTCTACTGCACTATCTGGAAAATACTCCTTAAACTCAGAAGCAAGCTGATACGCTAGGGTTTTATTGTGAGCTATTACCAAAGTAGGTTTTTGTACCTTTTCTATTACATTGGCCATAGTAAAAGTTTTCCCTGAACCAGTTACTCCTAGTAAAGTTTGATGCTTTAAATTATTTTTAAGTCCTTTTGTTAATTGATCTATAGCCTCTGGTTGGTCCCCAGTTGGCTTATAATCTGCATGTATTTTAAATTTATTCATCTATAACACCTCATTTTTGAACATTTGTTCAATTGTATTAATATTATATATTTAATATGTTTTTTTGTCAAAATTTATTTATATACAAAATATATTAATTTAATTTCCAATTTATATTGAAGTAATTCTATTAATATAGTAAAATAGCAACAAGGAGTGAACTTCATGAGGAAACTTGTTATCTTTAGCTTTATTTGGTTTAGCTTATTAGCATTATTTGGTTGTGTTGATTCTAATAACACATCTATTCTTAATGAATATAAAAATGATAGAAAAGAAAAATTAAAATACGAGATTGAGCAAATATCTTTTTCTAAATCCTTTCAATCTATAAATTCTTCTATTGAAATCATTGAGAACAATACAGATAATCTTAAAATATTAGCTCATTTGGATTTAGCAGATTATTCAAAAATAAAAATAGGTGGAATAATTAAGAAGGCAAACAATGTTGATATTTTAATTTCAGGTTCTAAAGATAAAAAGGATAAGGAGACTTCCATATCTGTCCCTCAAATAATCATTAATTTAGACAAGAACAAGCTTAATGATTTGGACAATATAAAATTTAATATAGTCTATGAAGATTTTACACCTATAAAAATAAAGTTCAATATAAATGATGTACTAAACAAACTAGAGTCTCACTTTAAAATCTCTACAAAATCATTGCCTAGATTTGAATTGATAAATCTAGACAACAAGATAGTATGGAAAATCAAATACAATAGCATATTTTATAAGGATATGAAAAATACACCTTTAATTAATCTACATGCACTAATAGATGCAAACAGTGGAAACATAATCGAATCGGAAGAAAATATAATTTCCTCAGTATTAGATACTGGGCATATTTTAGATTATATCCACGAAGAATCTATATTATATAAAAAAAATTTTGATGATAAAGAAAGCAATAAAATTAGGGAGCAACTTTACGATTATAATATTGACACCAAAGAAAAGAACTTGCTTTATACCTCTAATTATAAAATATCAAAAGGGGAAATTTCACCTAGTTTAGAAAATGTATCTTTTATTGAAACAAATAAAAATGGTAATGAAGTCTATATTAAATCTTATGATAAACCTAAAATTTATAAGATTCTCTTTGAGGAAAACTTCAATCCCTATATAATTAAATGGAAGGATAATGATTTACTATATATTTTAGGAAGTGAGAATAGTAGATCTGTTATATACACCTATGATTTAGATTCTAACGAATTAAGCTTAATAAATAAAATTAACAAGGAGGTTGAGGATTTCAGTATATTTGGCGATTATTTCCTCCTAACTGAAAAATCTGAAAGTGAATATAATAAAAATATATTCCAAACCAAGAATTGGGTAAACCTTAAACCATTGAATAGTGGCTTTGATGCAAATTTTATAGATGATGAAAATATTATTTATATCACAAGAGATGAAAACACCAATATAGATTATTTATCAATCAATAATCTTGAAGAAAATAATAGGGTCCGTAAAATTGATGGAAATGTTGTTTCCTATTCTATATTTAAAGACAATATTGTTTATATTAAAAATAATCCTAACTATAATGATTATACCATATATAATTATTCTATAGAGGAAAAGGAAATAAGTCGCATTTCCCACATAATATGTAAAAATGCCTATTATAACTGCAAGGATAATATTATTTATTTAAATGCAGTTCTACCTTTTGAAAATGATAATACTGAAATGATATATTCAATTGATTTAGACAATATTAAAAATCCCTAGGTACAGTTATTATCCCTAGGGATTTTTTCTTTCCCTTATAATTCTTAACTTCAAATCCAAATTTCAAACTAAAAAATTCAACCTGCAGTTTATTTTCCTTTAGTCCCATAATATCTTCTACATCACCTAGGGTTTTTATTTCAGCACCATTTAATCTAAGTAAAATATCTCCACTTTTTATTCCTATTTCCTCACCTATACTATTTGGAATTACCTCTAATATTTTTAACCCACGCCTGGGGGCAGTGAATATAGGAGTTTTTTTGTTTTCAATTACCTTATTTTTAAAAATAATAAATTCATGTCCTACAAGTGCAAATAAAGGTGGTATAAATAAATTATTAGATGTTTTTGTAATATATAATAAAATAAGACTGTATATAAACAAGCTAAAAGAGGTTCTTAATATTTTCCTTCTAGGATAAGAGGATACTGAATAGTCACCATAGCTTATTATGGCCATAAAAGGAATAGGATGTATTAAACCGTCTCCAATAAATATTACAAAGGGTATAGGCCAAAATCTATTCATATTAAAACCACCAATGCTTCCTGTCTCCGTATCTAAAAAAATAGGTAGTTTACTTCTCCAACCATCTAATATAATCAATATACTTTCCATTATATGAAGCACTGCAACTACACTCATTACTTGGGAAATTTGTATATTAGGATATCCTAATAAAAGTTTGGAAAAAGATACTACCGCCCCTCCATAGGAAAAACACATAAATCTAGGATTAATTAGGGATAAAACAATTGTAACTATTAATATATACATAAAATCTAGGGGTATTATAACTACTCCCAAGTAAAGAAATACTACTGTTGTAATTATCCCACCTAGAATACCAAATAGGGTTGATACTATTAACTTTAGCATTGGAGATCTCTTGTAACCTAAGTTCTCCTCTTCTATCCTGCCTATTCTATAATATTGAAAGTATATAATCAATAAAATGGCAATAAAAAAAGGAGATTTTATTGTGTTTAGAATATCTATTATTGTAAATATAATAATTTGATATAATCCATACATTGTAATTTCTCCCTTATCCTATCCTATTTAATTTTTAATTTAATTTCTTCTATGGCTCTTTTAAGCTGATTATCTCCTTGTAAGTTGTCTATCCCAATAGTTTCAACATCTTCATCTAATTCTACTATTATATCTGGCTCTATTCCCACCCCATGAATGTTTATGCCATTAGGTGTAAAGTATTCTGAGATTGTTAATTTAAGTCCTGAACCGTCTTCTAGTCCATGTATCCTTTGAACAACTCCCTTGCCAAATGTAGTAGTTCCTATTAGTATCCCTCTCTTGTGGTCTTTTACAGCTCCTGATAGTATTTCTGAAGCTGAAGCTGAACCACCATTTATTAATATTGCCAAGGGATAGTCTACCATTTTTTTAGTAGAACGTTCATAATATCTTTTACCATCTTTTGTTTGTGTATATACAATATCTCCTTCTCCCAACAATTCATCTGCTATCTGAACTGTTCTATCTAATAATCCTCCTGGATTATTTCTAAGATCTATTATTAATCCTTTAATATTTTGTTTACCCAATTGATCTAGTTGTTCTTTAAAGTCTTTATAGGTTAAATCATCAAAACTACTAATGTTTATATAGCCAATATCATCATCTATAAGATTGGATTTCACAGTAACTAATCTAATCATTTCCCTAACTATTTCTAAATCAAATATCTGATTTTCTCTACCACCTTTACTTCTCATAATGGTTAAAGTTACTTCAGTATTGGGGTCTCCTTTCATTTCTTTGACTGCTTTATCCATATTTTCAGCTAGGAATTCTTTTCCATTTACCTTTATTATCTTATCCCCACTTTTTATTCCTGCTTTTTCTCCTGGAGTATCTTCTATAGGTGAAACTACAGTGATTAGATTGTCATCCCCTGGGGTAACTACGACACCTATGCCACCAAAACTTCCACTGGTTTGTTCTAATAATGATGTAAATTCGTCCTTTGTCATATAAGCAGAATATGGGTCTCCTAGTGATTGGAGTAGTCCTTTTAATTGACCTTCTATTAACTGTTCCTCATCTACATCCCTTAAATAGTTATCTTTCATGTACCTTTCAACCATCATTACCTTTGAAAATTGATTGTAAACTGATTTAAGCTTATTATATTCTGCTACTGGTACATAAGCCTTGTTATTAAATGTGGTGCTCATCAAATTAGTTAATCCAAAAGTTATTACATTTGTTATTAAGACTATAACTACTACTAATATGGCTACTCTTTTTTTAGACATTTCCTCACTCCAATAATTTTAAGTTATACAGATATTCTATTTGTTTTCTACAAAGATTATACCACAAAGACTATACTTTCATGATTATATCAATAATTATACTGTCTAGCAAATCAAATCCTCAATTTTTAAACCTATCTTAACCTTCTTGTAAGTTTATTATTTCTCTTTACGAAAAATGGGTGGACAGAGTCGTCCACCCCTACAAGCTTTCTTCTATTAAACCATGGAATTAGTTCCCCTTTATCCATGGCAATGGATCCTGGTATTTACCATCTTTTCTTACCTCAAAATGTAAGTGTGGACCAGTAGATACCCCTGTGCTACCGGCCTTCGCTATTATATCGCCCCTTCTTACCTCATCACCAACATTAACTACTAAGCGTGAATTATGTGCATAAAGTGTAACTATACCTCCACCATGATCAATCATTATAACCTTCCCATAACCACCTAGATTACCAGAATGTATAACTTCTCCGGCCGCCCCAGCCATTATATTAGTACCCATTGGAGCCCTAAGGTCTACACCTGTGTGAAGTTTCTTCTTTTTCAAAATAGGGTGAATTCTATATCCATAGGGATCTGTTACATGAGTATAACCCTGAACTGGCCAAGCCATTTTCCCGCCTTCATATGGACCAGTATTGACCTGGGCTTGAAATATCTTTGTCTCTACTGCTTTTGCTTCATC
>CAZWTU010000010.1:0-24401 GCA_964637035.1 uncultured Tissierellaceae bacterium | reverse complement strand
AATTCTGAATCATGCTTTGCTATAGCTTGTACCATATCTTTTCTAGTTAAAAAATCTTTTATACTGGTTGATGATAGAAGAACTTCTAAGTAGCCTACATTACCCGTCCTATACATAACCTTTAGCCTTTTATTAAATGTATCCTGCTTGTCTTCTATATTATCTTCTGCTTCTTCTAGTTCATGGGTTGTGTTTATTATGCTTTCTTCTAATTTGTTTATGTGTTCATCTACAGTTATTAGCTCTGTATTAGCTTGGTCAATTTTCTTGTCTAAATCTTGAATTTCATTTGCAGTATTTTTTGTTTGATTTTCAATTTCCTTTATTTGATTTTTTGTATCTTTTATTTGTTGTTTTACATCTTTTTGTTTTTCTTTTAAATCTTCAATGGAATCAGCATAGATATATATAGAATTAAAAACTAATATAACTGCTAATATTAAATATATTGTTCTTTTTTTATTCATTTTCCGCCCCCCTATACATTAAGAAATCGTTTTAAAGATATTATACTACCTAATGCTCCAATACCTACTCCTATTGATGAAAAGATAATTATAATATCTTTAATCAAAAGAGATGGTGGTACTAAATATACTGTAAAAAGAATGTAAAGCTGGTCACTTACTGACTTGAAAAAATATCCATATCCATAATTTATAATAAGAATGGATGTAACTGCCCCTATTAGACCAAATAATATACCTTCTATGATAAATGGCCCTCTTATGTATCCATTTGTAGCCCCTACAAATTTCATTATATTTATTTCCTTTTTCCTAGATGCTACTGTAATTTTTATTGTATTGGAAATTATAAAGATAGAAACAAAGACTAATGCACCTACTATGGCTATTCCACCAATTCTTATATACTTTGCAAATAACATTAATTTATCAATAATGTCCTTATAATAGTTTATTTTGCTTATACCTTCTATTTCATATAGATTTTCAACTACTGCATTAGCATATTTTATATCTTTTAATTGAATTTCATAGGAATTTTCCAAGGGGTTGTTCTCTTCTAATCCTTCTAATAAATGGCCTTCTTCTCCCCATTCTACCTTCATTTTTTCTAGACCTTGAGCCTTAGACACGTAGATTAAAGATAATACATTGTCATCTGATTTTATCTCTTCTTCAATATTATCTAAATCTTCATTAGTTAAGTCATCTTCTAAAAAAACCTGTATTTCATCAAATTTGGTTGTAAACTCTACTACTACATTATTTATACTTAATATTAATATAAGTATTATACCCAGTATAACTAAAACAGCAGATATGGAACTTACAGAGGCTAGACCCATACTACGATTTCTCCACATACCCTGAAATCCTTGTTTTATAATATTCTTAAATACCCTAAGTTTCATCTATGTATCCACCCTTCTGTTCATCTCTGACTATCTTCCCATTATGAATTTCTATAACCCTTTTCTTCATACTATCTACTATGTCTTTGGCATGGGTGGCCATAAGTACTGTTGTACCCCTTCCATTAATATCAGACAAAACCCTCATAATTTCCCAAGCAGTTTCTGGATCTAGATTTCCAGTAGGCTCGTCCGCTATTAAAACAGGTGGATTATTAATTATTGCTCTGGCAATAGATACTCTTTGTAGTTCCCCCCCAGATAGTTGGTCTGGGTAATTGGAAGCCCTCCTACTTAGGTCCACCATGCTTAATACCATAGGTACCCTTCTCCTTATTTCTTTAGGATGTGCCCCTACTATCTCCATGGCAAATGCTATGTTTTCATAAACCTTCTTATTTGGCAATAGTCTAAAGTCTTGGAAAACTACCCCCATTTCCCTTCTAATGATGGGTATCTTTCTATTTCTTACATTTGTAATATCTACTTTATTTAACTTGATTTTACCATCTGTTGGGTTTTCTTCCTTAAGCAGAAGTTTTATCAATGTAGATTTGCCAGCTCCACTGGACCCAACTAAAAATACAAATTCACCCTTATGTATATTTAAACTAACATTTGATAATGCTTTTACATGATTATTATATTCCTTACTTACATTTATAAAGTCAATCAATATATTTCACCTCTTTTGTTATGTTATAATATATCTATCCTCTAGTAAAGTTCTATTATTTTCCAATATTCTTTTACTTTATCCTTATTGTATATTATAATATAAAATGTGAGATAAATAAACCATAAGAGGTGATTTATTTGAATAAAAGTTCTTTAAGGAAGGAAATGTTGAAAAAAAGATCAAAATTATCCATTGATGAACGAAATATCTATAGTAAAACCATAGCAAATTTATTATATGAAACAAATTTTTATAAAAATGCTGAAACTATCATGGCCTTTATAAACTTTGGAAGTGAAATTAATACTCGTTATATTATTGAAGACTCTATAGAATTGGGAAAAGACATAGTTATACCCATTACTGTACCAGAAACTAAAGAATTAAGGATTTCAAAGCTATTGGATTATTCAGAGCTAGAAATTGGTCACTATAACATACTTACACCTAAGAAGGAATACTTAAGGTATATAGACCCTAGTACTATTGACCTAGTTTTAGTTCCTGGGCTAATCTTTGCAAAAGATGGCTATAGGGTAGGTTATGGTGGAGGATATTATGATAGGTTTTTATCTAAATTAAATCCTAATGTCCCTAAAATAGGGATTGGATTTGATTTACAGGTGAAAGAAAGGGTCCCTACAGATCAATATGATATCCCTGTTGACTATATTTTAACTGAAAAGGGATTGGTAGAAATAAAATAAGATGCACTAGCTTTCAATTTTATATTTTAATGGTATAATATATAAGGTATTTTAATTTTGTATTAGGAGGTATACGTATGGTTAGAACCGTAGGTACTACAGCAAGGGGAATTAGAACCCCTATTATTAAAAGCGGTGATGATTTAGTTAGTATTGTTGTTGACTCTTTATTAGAATCAGCAAAAGCAGAAAATTATAAAATAAACAATAAAGATATTTTAGGTATAACTGAATCCTTGCTTGCAAGGGCTCAGGGAAATTATGCAAATATACAATCGATTTCAGAGGACATTGAAACTAAGTTTCCTTCAACTATAGGCTTAATTTTTCCTATATTAAGTAGAAATCGGTTTTCTATTATACTTAGGGGTATTATTGAAAGTGGCAGAAAGGTAGTATTGCTTCTATCTTATCCTTCAGATGAAGTAGGAAACCGTCTAATGGATATAGATAAAATGGAAAGCTTAAATATTAATCCCTATTCAGACGTTTTAACCGAAGCTGATTATAGGAGATTATTTGGTCAAGAAGTTACACATCCTTTTACTGGTGTTGATTATGTAAAATATTATAAGGAAATTGGCAAAGAAAACATTGAAATTATATTTTCTAATAACCCTAGAACTATTTTGGATTATACCAAGGATATTTTAGTTGCAAATGTTCACGATAGGAAAAAACTAGAAAAAACATTTAAGGAAGCCGGAGCAAATATTGTATATGGTTTAGAGGATATTCTGAATTCACCTATAAACAATTCTGGTTACAATCCGGAATATGGACTTCTTGGTTCAAACCTAGCTACTGAAGATGAATTAAAACTATTTCCTAGAGATTCACAGATATTTGTTGAAAAGGTTAAGGAGGAAATAAAGGTCAGAACTGGAAAAGATGTTGAGGTTATGATTTATGGCGACGGTGCATTTAAAGACCCTGTAGGTAAGATTTGGGAACTGGCTGATCCAGTTGTTTCCCCTGGATATACTTCTGGTCTAGAGGGAACTCCAAATGAATTAAAATTAAAGTATTTAGTAGACACAGAACTAAGTGATTTAAAAGGAGAAGAGGTCATTGAAGCCGTTAGGAACAAGATAAATGCTAAGGATGATGATATGGTAGGTCAATCTGACTCTTTGGGTACTACTCCACGAAAGATAACGGACTTACTAGGCAGCCTTTGTGACTTAGTAAGTGGTAGTGGTGATAAAGGCACTCCTATTGTATATATCCAAGGCTATTTTGATAATTATGCTACAGAATAATAATTCCCTAATAAGTAAAAACTTATTAGGGATTATTTTATTCTCCTAATTCCTCATTTATCATGGCGTAATAATTTAATTTATCTTGTACCTTTCGATTTATAGTGTTTTCTTCATATAGGCCGTCTTCATCTATTTCCCCAGCCCTTAATCCTGTCAAAACTTCCATTCCCTCATCAATTGTATCTACTGCATATATGGTAAATATCTTTTCTTTAACCGCCTCTATTACTTCTTCCATTAACAACAAATTATCAATATTTTTTCTGGGTATAATAACTCCTTCCCCACCCTTAAAACCTTTGATTTTACAAATATTATAATATCCTTCTATTTTTTCATTTACTCCTCCAATTGGTTGAACCATGCCTTTTTGGTTTACAGAGCCTGTAACTGCAATACCTTGTTTTATAGGTAATTCACCTAAACTTGATAACAAGGCATAAAGCTCTGTACTAGAGGCACTATCTCCATCAATCCCATCATAGGATTGTTCAAAAGTTATACTTGCTGTAAGTGATAATTGGATATCTTGAGCATATCTTTCTCCTAAATATCCACTTAATATAAGAACCCCTTTATCATGAATACTTCCACTTTGTTCTACTTCTTTTTCTATATTAATAATTCCGTCCTTACCAAAATAGGTATTGGCAGTAATCTTGCTAGGTCTACCAAAAGCATGTTGACCTAAATCAATTACAGATAAACCATTGATTTCCCCTATTTTCTCACCTTGGGTATCTATTATAAGGGTTTCATCCTTTATTAGCTCTAATATTTTTTCTTCATAAATATTATTTCTATATTGTTTTTTCTTAATTGCTTTTTCAATATCTTCTTTACTTACAATAACCTTACCCTCACTACTAGCCCAACCATCGGCTTCATACAATATTTCTACCAATTCATTGAACCTAGCCGTAAGTTTATGCTTATCTTCTGCTATCCTGGTACTTAAATCTATGATTCTCCCCAATGCTCCTTTATCAAAAGGCAATAATTTTTCCTTTTTACTTTGATATACAACAAAGGAACCAATCTTTAATATATTTTCTCTATTTCTTTCCATTTCTGTATCAAAGTCTGCCCTTATTTTAAATAGTTTTTTAAATTCATCATCATAGTTGTATAGTGTGTGATAAATATAGTTATCACCAATTATTATAATTTTGATTTCTAGGGGTATTGCTTCTGGGTTTAGGGTTTCAGATGCTATGTTAAGTCCCATTAGATTTTCAATCTTTAATTTTCCTGTACTTAATGATCTTTTTAAAGCTAGCCATGATTGTTGGTCCTGAAGAATATCCCTTGCCTGAATTATTATATATCCCCCATTTGCCTCATGTAAGGATCCAGATTTTATTCTAGTATGATCTGTTTTAGCCACTCCTAATTCATTAGCATACTCAATTTTTCCAAATAAATTATAATAATTTGGATTCATTTCTCTTATTATTGGGCCACCCTTAGTGTCGCTATTATCAACAAAAAGATTAATATGATACCTTTTTAAAAAACTCTCTTTACTGTTTTTGTTTGAAAAAATTGCCTCTATATAATTTTCTTCTTTATTTGTATCTATAAACATTTCATAATTCCCTACAATATCTGTTTTCATTTCCTGTAAAAACAGACTTATATTTTTATTGTCCCTATACTTAACCTGGATATGGCCAATAAAATTTGTAGTTGTTAAGGAAACAGTTTCTTCTTTAAGTTTCTTTAGCTCTTCTAAAAGTTTGATTTCAACGTCTTTTATTCTTTTAATATAATCATAGGATTTATGGGTCAACTCAACTGAGGTGCTAGCTAGTTTTTCCATCTCTTCCTCTGATAACTTTTCCAATTCTTTATCGGTCATGGGTTTACCATTAGCTAAAGGTATAGTCATAAGGCCTTTTTCAGTATGTTTAAACTGAAAATTATATTTACTGGAAAACTCATTTAATTCTTCTAATATATCTGCTGCTATTTTTTTATTTGAAATAAATATCTTATTTTTATTATCTTCATAATCCTTGGATGCAATAGCCTTAGGTATTTCCTCTACTATCTTTTTTATAGCCTCTTCAATTTCATCCTTGAAATTTCTTCCCTGACCAGGATTTATACTAATAGCCCTTGGACTATTAGGTTTATTAAAGTTATATACATAGCACCAATCTTTTGGGGTATTTTTCTTTTTAGCAAATTCCTTGGCCATTATATAAGAATATGAATTTTTACCTGTACCTGATAAGCCTGATACATATATATTGTAACCCTTTGCTTTCATAGACAGTCCATATTTTAAAGCTTCCATAGCCCTGTCTTGCCCTATTAATTCTCTATCTACTTTTATGTCTTTAGTAGTCTCATAGGGAAATATGTTTGGATCACATATGCTTGTCAGTAGTTCAGTAGGGACTTTATATTTTTCTAGCACAAAAACACCTCCTAAATGAATACTTATATTATATACTATATTTTAGCTTTATATTTCATTTACAGATGTATTATTATACAGTATACCTTCTTTTATTTGCTCTTGATCTCCCTTTGTTTCTGTTTTATTTACATTGTCAAAAACTGATATTAGAACAACAGAAGCTATAATGAACAAACACGCTAAAACTCCCCTTAAGGTTAATTCTTCCCCAAAAACAAGTACTCCTATTATAACTGATGTTATTGGCTCAAGGGTGCTGAGTATTGAGGCATTTTGTGCTCCTACAAGTTTGATTCCCACGCTTAACAGAGTAACGGCTCCCAAGGAAATAACAATAGATAAGATGATAGTAAACAACCAGCCCATGGGAAGAATGTTCATAGTAAATTGCCCTGTGGCAATACTGAATCCTAACATTACAATGGAACCAACTATTGACATATATAAAGTTAATTTAATCGGATTTATAAGTTTAAGCCCAGATTTATCTATGTATATTACATAAAAAGCATATGTAAGTCCAGATCCAAATGCTAAAAGTGCACCCAGCATATTTCCCGAAGCGTTCCCATCATAAAGCATTATAATACCTAAACTACATAAAATTACACTTATAACTTTAGTTTTACTGATCTTTTCTTTATAAAACAATCCACAACCAATAATGACAAGTATAGGATATACAAAGTGTAAAGTAGTTGCCATTCCAGATGAAATATAATTATAGGATAAATAAATCAAGACAGCAGTACCAGAATATCCTACACTTCCTAATAAAATTATTTGTTTAATTTCTCTTTTAGTTAGTTTTAACGAAACATTCTTATTTCTTTTAACAATTATGTAAAGTGGAAAAATACTAATAAAAAACCTCCAAAACGCTAAGTTAATAGGATTCCCACCATTTTTAAAAACAATTTTTGCCATAAGAGGCATACACCCAAATACAATTCCTGAAATAATCACAGCTAAGAATCCTGTATGTTTTTTATGCATAGGTTTAATCTCCATTTCATTTATTATTAGAACCCTACTTAAGCAATTTAAAACATAAGAATATATTATAATATAATTTAATTTAAATTTATTTTATGTGTTTAATTTATGCTGTTTTGGTTTCCACTATTATTATAGAAGATTGTCCATAACTTAGCAATGCTTTTATGAATTATCTTTATATTCTTCCCAAAAAAAAATACCTCCTAGTAGATAATCTAATTTTAATTAATTAGACTGTCTATTTTGGAAGTATCATATCAGCAATAGGGTTTATTCTTTGTATTCAACATCTAGATGTACTTCTTCAGGCATGGATTTTAAATTTGTTCTAACCACTACATATGGATAATCATATTCTTGTTCAACAATTTCACCTACATCTGGATCTGTAAATTTTGCATAAACTATTAAGTCATATACATCCTTTGTATAATTTTCTTTTATTATCTCATTTATTTCCACTAAGAATCCCTTAGTGCTTTTTTCTCCTCTTGTGACTACAACGTATATATCATCCCTATATTTACATGTTAATGCTCTTTCTTCCATCAAATACTTAGGCAACATTTCTGTAATCTTTTCTGGTATCTCCTCTTCTTTAACTACCTTATACTTTACCTGGCCTTCGTTTCCCTTTAACATCTTAGGAACAATTAAAATTAGTACAATTAATATAATAGCTAATGCAACAATATGTATCTTTTTCAATTCAATCCCTCCAAATATTAATCTTATATAATTAATATTCTTCAAATCATTGAATTATGTATATAATTATAAAAGGCCCTAATTTTTTAATTTTAGAGCCTTTTATAGTTTATAATATTTCTTTTACTTTTTCTATTATCTTTTCCACACTAAGTCCATATTTATCTAATAATTCAGGACCTTTTCCAGACTCCCCAAAAACATCCTTAGTTCCCATTATCTTAACAGTGGTTGGGTAGTTTTCTACTATAACTTCTGAAACTGCTGAGCCTAGCCCTCCTATTATACTATGTTCTTCTACTGTGACTATACCCTTAGTCTCCTTAGCAGCCTTTATAATGATTTCCTGGTCAATAGGTTTAATGCTAGCCATGTTTATGACCCTTGCCCCTATTCCTTCTTCCAACAAGCTCTCACTGGCTGCAATTGCCTTTTCAACCATTACTCCTGTAGCAATAATAGTTACATCTTGACCAGCTTTTAATTCAATTGCCTTTCCTATTTCAAACTCATAGTTTTCATCTAAAATTACAGGTGCTTTTGCCCTACCTAACCTTATATATACTGGTCCATTATGTTCTGCAGCTTTTAATATACATTGTCTTGTTTCAACTGCGTCACAAGGACTAAGTACCATCATATTCGGAAGACTTCTCATTATACTAATATCTTCTAAAGCTTGATGAGTAGCCCCATCTTCTCCCACAGTTAATCCAGCATGAGTTGCTGCAATCTTAACATTTAAATTTGGATAACAAACTGAGTTTCTTATTATTTCAAAGGCTCTACCTGTTGCAAACATAGCAAAAGTACTTGCAAATGGAATTTTTCCTGCGGCAGCTAGACCAGCAGCAGTTCCTAGTAAATTTTGTTCTGCTATTCCTACATTGAAAAATCTATCTGGATATTCTTTTTTAAACATTGCTGTTTTCGTAGATCCCGAAAGGTCAGCATCTAATACTACTATATCCTTATTTATTCCTCCTAATTCTTTTAAAGTTTCTCCATAAGCATCCCTAGTAGCAATCATCTTAGTCATTTAATATACCTCCTAATTCTTCCAAAGCAAGGCATGCTTCTTCATAAGTTGGCGCTTTTCCATGCCATCCAGCTTGGTTTTCCATATAGGATATTCCCTTTCCTTTTATGGTTTTTGCTATAATCACACTTGGTTTTCCCTTAGTATTTTTTGCATCTTCAATTCCCTTAAATATTTCATCAAAAGAGTGGCCATCAATTTTGATAACATTCCAGCCAAAACTTTCAAATTTCTTATCCAAAGGGTCTACATTCATTACTTCTTCATTTGTCCCATCTATTTGTAAGCCATTATTATCTAAAAATACTGTAATATTATCTAGTTTATAGTGAGCTGCAAACATAGCTGCTTCCCATATGATTCCTTCTTGAACTTCCCCGTCTCCAATCATGGCATAAACCCTATAATCCTTCTTATCGATCTTACCTGCTAAGGCCATGCCATTTGCCGCTGCAAGACCTTGTCCTAAGGAACCCGTAGTCATATCTACTCCTGGGATTTCCTTCATATCTGGATGTCCCTGTAGGATGGAACCTAATTTCCTAAATCTGTCTAACTCTTCAAGAGGAAAAAATCCCCTTTGAGCTAATGTACTATATAATACTGGTGTTGCATGACCCTTAGATAATACAAATCTGTCCCTATCTTCCATTTTTGGATTTTTAGGATCTATATTCATCTCCTTAAAATATAATGCAGTTAATATTTCAACAGCAGATAAAGAACCGCCTGGGTGACCTGATTGAGATTTTTCTAACATATTTATAATATCTACTCTTATTTTACAAGCTGTTTCCTTTAATTCCATATTTTCCTTCCCTCCTATTATTTTTGTGAGACTTGTTTAAAGCCTTCACCTATAGCCTCATACATCTCTGTTACCATTACAAAGGCTTTATCATCAATTTCTTGTACTATATCCTTCACCTTAGTAAACTGAACCCTTGGAACTACACACAAAAGTACATCCCTATCTTTTTTGGTATACATTCCCTTGCCTTTTAAAGAAGTTACCCCTCTATTTAATTCTACCATAAGACTTTCAGCAATTTCATCGGGTTTGCTAGTGATAATATAGAAGCCTTTTAAATACCCCATACCTTCTAATATAGTATCTACTACTTTTATGGTTACATATAATGCTATTACTGAGTAGAGAGATGTTTCAATTTTCTTTTCTACTATACCAGCAAATCCTACTACCAGCAAATCAATTATCATCATAAATGTTGGTAAACTAAGCCTTGGAAACTTTCTATTTAAAATAGCACCTGCTAAATCTGTGCCCCCTGTAGTCCCATCAAATTTAAAAACTAAGCCTAATCCAATTCCTGCTAATAAGCCTCCAAAAATAGCTGAAAGCAAAAGATCATGAGTTAGTACAATTGGGGGTAATATTTTTAAAAAAAGTGACAATATTAATGTAGCATATAAAGTCTTAATAGCTGAAGATTTTCCTAATGTTTTAGCTCCCAATATAAATAGCGGAATATTGATTGCTAAGTTTGTTATATAAATTGGTACAAGGCTTATTTTTTCAAATATTATTGAAAATCCAGTAACGCCACCAGGTGCTATTGTATTAGGTGCTAGAAAATAATTTAAAGCTATGGACATCATAAATACACCTATTGTTATTACAGCATAAGAAAATAAAATTTTATACCACTTTTCTTCATTTTTCATAAAACTTCTCCTTTACTCTATTACATTCTTGGAAAATATTACCATTAACATAAATTTAGGTATAATTATTTGCCTTTTTATTCTAGATGGTTCTTTTATCAACCTATATAACCACTCTAAACCTATCTTTCTATATATATGAGGGGCTGGTTTACTATTACCAGATAATATATCCATTACTCCCCCATTTCCTATTATAATTTTTCCCTTTATCTTAGCCTTATTTGCCTTTATCCATTTTTCTTGGTTGGGAAATCCTAATCCTACAAAAATTATATCTGGATTGGATAAATTTATTTCATCTATAATATTTTTTTCTTCTATATGGTTTTCATAACCATTATGGCTGCCTTTAAAGTACCCATGATGATAACCTGCAATATTTATATTTGGATAATCTATCCCTATATTTTCTCCGGCTTTTTTGGCTACACCTTCTTTACCTCCTAAAAGATATATACTATATGAATTATCATTTCCTATTTCTAAGAGTTTTAAAGATAAATCGTATCCTGTTACTCTTTCTTTTAATGGTTTACCTTTGATTTTACAGGCATAGATTAGTCCAATTCCATCAGCTGTAACCATATCCCCACTGTTTATAAGGTTTTTTAAACTTTCATCATCTTTAGCACCCATTACTATTTCCGGATTGGGAGTGTATATGGTTTTCAAACTATTGCCCCTTAAATACTTTTCAATTTCTTCCACAGCCTCGTTAAAGCTTAAATTGTCTATCTTGACTCCAAATATCTTTATACTCTCCATTTATTTACTCCTTTAAAAGTTCTAGTGCCATAGTAACATTAGATAAGGCCAAGTCTCTTAAATTATTATCCTTTTCAATTAGAATTTCCTTTAACTTATCTCTTTCTTTCCAAACTAAGTCTATCTTCTCTTTTAGATCCTCATAGGATAAATCTTCTACTCTGCAAATATAATCCATCTCAATGGATTTAAGTATTCCATCTACCTTAGGGTCATATGATATTCCTACCATGGGAACCTTCTGTGTAGCTGCATATATCAAAGAATGTAATCTCATTGCCACTATGATTTCAAGTTCTTTTATAATACCCATTATTTCCTCTACTTTATATTTACCCTTTAGCATATAACAAGATTTTATAGATGCCTTTTCTTTTATTTGAAAACTTATATCTACATCTTCAGGATAATGCATTGGTATTAATATTACATTTACCTTGTATTCTTTTACTATATATTTTATTATATTTGCCATACTATTAATTAAATCATGAGACCTATCCCACTTTCTTACAGAAATACCTATAAATTTCCTATCAATAGGTATATTTTCATCTTTAAGTATTTCCTTTACCCTTTGAATTGGTGCTGGGTCAAGGGTAAATACAGGGTCTGCTGTAACAAAAACATTTTTATTATTTACTCCAAGTTTATTTAAATAATCCTTAGAATCCTCATCTCTTAAAGTTATTAAATCAACCTTATTTAATATTTTCTTGGCTAAAAAACGGTTTGCCTTTTTCTCTATTGGGCCAATACCATTTGCATAGACCATTACAGGCTTTTTCATTATTTTTGCCAATTTCATTAGCAATAAATAATACAATAGAGAACGAGTACTTGTTACATCTTGTAACAAAGACCCACCACCAGAAATAAATAAACTAGCTTCTTTTATTGCATAAAATACCTTTTTAAATTTAAATCTATCTATAGTTTCTACTGGATACATACTCTTAGTTTTAGATGGATCATTAGAAAGAACTTTTATACTCATTTTTTTATTATGTTGTCTAAAATCTTTAATTATAGCTTTTAAAATAGCATCATCCCCACTATTATCAAATCCATAATATCCAGATATAAGAATTGAATTTCTAGCATTAAGCACTTTTTCATAAATTACAAGATGTTCCTTTGCCATTGCATGAGAGGAGTAGTTGTCTTTTACTTTGAGATATAGATTTTCACCCATTTCTTTAGCTTTAGATTTATTTGATGCTAAAAAATCTATCTTATTAGCTATTTCTTTATAGTCACCTACATCAAGTAAATATCCATTTTCATCTTGATCAATTAGTTTCTTTAACCCACCTACATTGGTTGAAATAATTGTCCTTTTCATTAAGGCACCTTCAAGTACTGCATATGGAAAACTTTCACTAAGTGAAGTTAAGGTGTTTATATCTATAGCATTTAAAAATGAATAGGGGTCTTCTACAAAGCCTAGAAAATGAACATATTCACTTATATGGAGTTCCTCTACTAATGATATTAACCTTTCCCTATCATTGCCCTCTCCACCAATTAAAAATATTACATCTTTACGTTTTTTTAATACAATAGAGGCAGCCCTAATAAAAGTTTCATGATCTTTTACTTTGTCTAGTCTAGCCATTATGCCAACAATGGTTTTTCCTTTATAATCTATTCCATATCTATTTAAAAAATCATTCTTTGATATATATTCAATTTTTTGACCCATATCAATCCCATTATATACAGTAAATATGTTTTCTCCCTTAAATCCCCTATCTACTAACATTTCTTTAAAGGTATCCGAAACAGCAATATAGTATTGAAACTTCTTTAGGGCAATTTTATTTAATGTTGTAAATACAACTCTCTTATAAAAGTTATCTTTAAAATCTAATTTATAATCACTATGTATTGTAGTAATCAAGGGCTTCCTTATCTTGTTTTTAAGAAACATTGCTATAAAATTAGCCCTTGCACCATGGCAATGAACAATATCATAGTCCTTTGATTCGATTTCATTAACAAGCCGACCTACAACGGACATATCATATCTCTTTTTTTGTTTATAAACTTCAATATTTATTCCAGCAGATTTAGAATCATAATAAAAACTGTCTTCAATAAAGCAAATAATTTTGGCTTCACTAAGTTTATTTATACCTTTTATCAAGGATATTATATGAGTCTTGGCCCCACCAGTATCCCCACCACTAATTAGATGAAGTACCTTCATAGTAATAGCTACCCCCTTTATCAATTTATATTGGATTCTTCCTTAGGTGCAAATGTATTAATTAAAGCTACTACTATCCAGAAATATGCAATCATTGCAGGAACTTCAAATATATTTTCAACAAAGTTTTGTGCAATTACTCCTATAGCACCTGAAAATAATCCAATAATTATAATCTTGTTTTCTATTTTATTTTGATGTATTATCATTTTTGAGGTAGATATGATAAAAGATATTACAACAAAAGTTAATCCTAATATGCCATATATACCCATTTCTACTAATGTCTTTAAATAGTAATTATCTAAGTAAAAAGGTGCCAAGGAATTATTTATAGCAACCGCACCACCATATCTTCCTAAGCCAACACCAAATAATTTAGATCTTTTCCAAATTTTCATTCCTATTTCCCATCTATATAGTCTTCCACCTGAGGCGGATTTAATTAAATATATTGGTGATAACATAAATAACAATCTTTGACTTAAACTACCACCAAACAAAATAAATATACCTATGAAAACCAAGAAAGGAACTATAAGTCTTGGGTTTAAAGTAATTATAAAAACAAAAATAGATAATCCAAAAGCTAACCAAGCACCCCTGGATAAAGTAAGGAGTAGTCCTACAATCATCATTGCACTTGTAATAAAATAAAATATCTTCATATGTTTATCTTTTTGTGTAATAAACATTGAGATTGCAATTGGTATAAATAATACAAAAATAACCCCTAATATATTTGGACTCCCGATTATAGAAAAAGCCCTTGTTGTTATGTTTTCAGTTGTGTCTACCCAATTGCCTGGCATAGGTACTTTTGCCAGGTATTGATATATTGAATGCAATCCCATAAATAAGCCTATGGTAAGCATAAAATTGATAACCCTTATTGAGTCTTTAATATTTCGAATAAATTGTGTCGCTACAAAGTACCATAAAATATGCTGAAATACAGCCCTAAATCCCTCTATAGCTATATTCATACTAGGTGCTATTATTAGCACATGAGTAATCCCCAAGATTATATATATTACTAAGGGCAAATCCATTGGGGTAAAATTATAGCTGATTTTCCCACCACTCATAACTCTTTTTATAATTAAATACCCAACTAGAATAATTAACAATACTTCATCCCATATGGATCCAAAGGGTGCTAATACTCTAACTCTTCTTATTACAAAATCTACAACTACATAAGCTGCAGGGATAAGAATTAACAAGTCAAACCAAGTTCCATGACCCTTAATTTTATGAATTATTTTAGATAAATAACTATTTTCTCTAATAGTCCTACTTCTAGCCTTATTACTGGATGTCCCTATATTATTAAACCTGCTTAATAGCCTGCTGTTCTTAAAGGAATTGAATATTTTTTCTTCTGTTTTCATAATTTTTTTATCTAGATTCATAAAAAACAAATATATAAAACTTGTACTCATCCATGTTTTATAATTATTTTCTTTTATCCTATTCTTACTGTTATTAATTCCCTTTATCTTAAATAAGACACTATTATCTGATAACTTTTTTAGATATAATAGTATATTGAAAATAAAGCTTTCTCTCAAAGTCTTTTTAATTCCCATACCTAATCAACTACCTTCACACTTACTATTTGTGCCTTATGTCTATATAAATCTGATTCAACAAAGATTATTTTTCCTTGCCTGAGCTCTTGTTTACCAAATTTATAACTATGATCTTTAAATGGTATTGTAGCTTTAAACTTTATTCTTGCCATTTCCATAAGTGGATCAATAGATACAACTATGTTTCCATCTTTGTCCAAGTTTGTGACTTCAACATCCAGTAATTCAACCTCTTCAACGGATGATTCTAGATAATGCTTAGTTTCACCTAATTTATCTCCTACCTTAATTACATCCAGATAACCCTTGTCTGTAACAATATATGCCTCCACTTCTACATTAACTATTTCATCCTTTACAGATAAATCTGACAGCTCTTTATTAGTTATCTTCAAAAATGATAAAAGTATTAAAAATAATACCAAAACTATAGCAATAAAATCTAGAATATTAATCTTGCCGAATAATCTACCTTCTTTATCTATTAATCTCAATTATTTCACCTCAATATGTTTGATAGTACCAGGAAATTCAACTGTAGTTGTTTTCATAATAATTGGTAGTCCTACTTTTATCTCTTGACCACCCAAATCCATATATGGCCCACTTGACGCTACCTCTGCTTTAATTTTTACTGTTATTAGTATTTCTTCCTCATCTTCATATGTGATTATTTTTCCATTATCTCCTACAATAGAATTTATCTTTGGACTAATGTTTATCTCTTCAACAAAACCTTTTTGAAGCTTGTTTTGTGAAAATATTTGGTCTCCCACTTTAAGTTCTGAAACCATTTCCTCAGTAAGCTCGTTTGCCTCCAGAGTTATAACTATATTTTTTCCACCTAGCGTAACTATGTCCTTACCCTTGTTCATTATTTTATTTCTATTTAAAAACACGACGATTACTAAAATTACAATAAGTATAAGCATTGTATCTATCCAATTCCATTTCTTTTTCATAAGGTCACCTTCCTAAATTATTGCTTTACTTTTCATTTCTAAGTATTTTTGCCAACTTTTCTGTTTGGGATTTTCTACTAAATATTTTTATTTCCTCCCAATTTGATTTATGGGATGTTTTTTCTTCTAACCACTCTATATAATACCTTTCAAGACCCCCACTAATTCCATTTATATCATCAGGGTCTATTACGCTTCCAGTATTAGTAGCATTTATAACCTGTGCTGCAGCACCATCTTTTGGAACTATAGCTAAGATTGGTCTGTCAACTCTTATATACTCAAATATCTTCCCCGTGTAGAAGTTCTTAGATCCTTTCCCTTTACCAATTACTAATAGTAGGATATCTGAATTATATAACATTTGTATACTTTCTTTATGTGGCATATATCCAAAGGAGTTTATAATACCTTCTAAATTATAATTTCTAGCATACTCATCTATAACATCCTGGTATATATTTCCAACTATTCTTATTTCCAATTTTTCTTTATCAATTTTATTATTATCTATAGATATCTTTAAGCCTTGTAAAAATTCATTTAAATTTCGCCTACCATATAAAGACCCAGTATATGTTATAACAAATTTATCCCCACCGTCACGAAGATTATTCAAATCTTTAAAGTCATCATCATCATATCCATTTGGTATATAAGTAGATCGTCCAACCAGGCTAGGATCATCCTTTACAAAGTTTTCTAACATAAAGGGTGTATTAGTTATAAGAAAGTCACATTCTTCAGTAACAGATAATTCTTTTTTCTTTTCTAAATTTAATTTAATTCTCCTATATACACTATCTAAATGATAAGGATTGTTTGTCCACTCATCCCTGAAATCAGTTACCCATCTAATACTTGGAAATAGTCTTTTTAGATATAATCCCATTAGATGTGAGCTATAAGGAAAAGAAGTAGTATATATGCACTTTATATTATTTTTTTTAATTATCTCTGCAACCTTATCTTTATTTAAAAAATACCAAAAGTATTCTGAATCTGGTGATAATATTCTTGTAGCTAAAAATTTAAAGGGTAGTCTCAATAATCCTTTTCTATTCATAGTGTCATATGGCTTAAGTCTATAAACCATTAGATCCTCCGATAAATCTTCTAGTAAGGTTTTATCTGTTAAATCTCCTACATGTTTTTTAGTTACTACTATGGGTTCAATCCCAAACTCCGGTAAGTATTTAACAAATTTTGTAGTCCTTTGTACACCTGCTCCACCCATTGGTGGAAACTCATTAGCAATTATTAATACCTTTTCCATTTTATTAATCCCTACCTAGTAAAGTAATTTTATATCCTAGTTTTATAAGTAAATCTTCATCAAAAAAGTTCCTAGTATCGTATATGTGTTTTTCCTTCATATAACTGCCTATTTTAGAAAAATCTAAATTTTTATATTCATCATGATTTACCCCTAAAATCATTATATCTGCATTTTCAACGGCATCATATAAAGAATCTACCATGAATTCTCCTACTTGTAAATTGTCTTTTGTGGCATGTGGATCATGTAGGGATATCTTGTAATTCGTTTGTTTGTCTAATAAATTTACAAGATTTATAATTGGGCTCTCCCTCACATCATCTATATTGGGTTTATATGTTATACCTAGTATAGCTATTTTAACATTATTATCTGGAAACATTTCTATCAATCTACCTAATATATGATTAGGCATATTATCATTTACTTCCCTAGCTAGTTTAATGATATTAGGCTTGCTTTGCTTTTCTACAATAAACCATGGATCAACAGCTAAACAATGGCCCCCAACTCCTGGACCTGGCTGATGTATATTTACCCTTGGATGTTTATTTGCAAATCTAATTACATCCCAGGCATTAGTTCCCATTTCTTCACAAGTTATTGCAAGTTCATTGGCCAAGGCAATATTCACATCTCTATATGTATTTTCCATAAGCTTGCACATTTCTGCTGTTCTAGAATCAGTTGTGAATATTTCTCCCTTAACAAAATTATTGTAAATCTCCTTAACTAATTGATTGGATTTTTCATTTATTCCTCCAATTATTCTATCGCCTTTTATTAATTCTTGTATAATATTCCCTGGAAGAACTCTCTCCGGAGAATGAGCTAGCAAAACCTCATCCCCAATTTTTAGGCCTGTTTCACTAAGGATTGGTAACAATATTTCCTCTGTAAAGCCTGGTGGTGATGTAGACTCTAAAACTACTACACTTCCCTTTTTAAGCTTTGGAATTATGGATTTAGCAGCTTGTTTAACATAATTCATATTAGCAGTTTTATCATCATTAATTGGAGTGGGTACTGTAATAATAAAAACATCAGACTCCTCAATTTTATCTATCCCTCTTAATTTGCCACTATATACAACCTGCTTTACTAATTCCCCAAGTCCTGGTTCTTCTATTATTATTTTACCTTGGTTTAAGGCATCTATTACTTTTGGGTTAAGGTCATAACCAAGTACTTCCATTCCAGCTTTAGCCATTATAGAAGCAGTAGGTAAACCAATATAACCTAATCCAATAACAGTTATTTTCATATCTTTTACTTGTTTCATTAATTTCCTCCATTCTAAACTAATCATTAATAAATATATAGATTTTACAAGTATTTGTCTTACTTTATTTCATATGCTCCCTTGACAAGAAAAAAAGAGTTTGAAATACAATAAATTCCTCTTCCATCATCCCTTGGTATTATAAGTAAATGATCTCTAGGAATACTAGCCCCCATTTTTAAATCTTTCCCATCAGTCACATCAGTTAAACCATTATCTATTCTTTTTTCAATTCCATTTTGTATTATAGTTGATATATTGGAAATTGCCTCTCCACTACCACTCCTAAGTATTACTTCTGTGCCAGACTTACAAATCAGTGATTCTTCAGCTGATACTTCTACTACTTGCCATGAACTTTCTTCATTGGAGTCCCCATTTGTTCCTCCTAATTTTACATCTATATAAGACTTAAGTTTTTCTATTTGACCATCCACATATCCAGATGTAACTAATGGGTCCGACTGTGAGCCAGGCTCTGAAAAAACAACTGTTGCTCCTAAGAGTATAATTGCCGCACCTATAGTTATTCCTCTTCTTTTGATTTTCATTAATATTCCTCCCTTTCACTGTCTTTACCATTATACTATAAAAAGTAAAAAAAATAAGCATTAATTAATGCTTATTTTTAAATATGTATGTATTATAACTCTACAAGCCCTAAACTTATCTTTAAACATTGGTTTACATTTTCCATCATTTCATCACTAAATTTTCCAATTTTCTCTCGTAGCCTCTTTTTATCAATTGTTCTTATCTGTTCCAGTAGGACTACCGAATCCTTTGGTAAGCCATAATCTGGAGCAGATATTTCAATATGAGTTGGCAACTTGGCTTTGTTGATTTGTGATGTAATGGCTGAAATGATAATAGTGGGACTGTACTTGTTGCCAATATCATTTTGAATAACAAGTACAGGCCGCACTCCCCCCTGTTCAGACCCTATTACTGGGCTTAGATCTGCATAAAAGATATCGCCCCTTTTAACTATCATAAAAAATCACACCTTCTTAAACTTAATTCGTATAGTGCTAGTTCAAGATTATCTTGGTCTAACCCCATTTCCGAAAGCCTTACATTTAAATCACTCATGTCTTTATACCCTTTTTTTAGCTTTTCAATAATTTCTAACTTCTTTTTTTCCTCAATAAAAAGTTTCATAGCTTCCATGACAAAATCAGACATGTTCTTATATTCCATTGGAACCATGCAACTTGCTTCTTCTAGGAGGTTACTAGGTATGCTAACAACAACCTTTCTAGTCTCGGCCATTAGGATGCACCCCCATCTAATAAAAGTAATAAAGATAATAAATCTAAATAGCTTTAATTAATTATATAATTATTATAATGACAAGTCAACTAAATACTTGTTTTAGTCTGAAATGTAGTCTAATAAATAATCCCTAACCCTTATAATTTTCCCCTGGGAAATATATACTCTTGGGATTCTTCTTCCAACCATACAAACTATTTCATAGTTTATAGTTCCTATCTTTTCTGCAATTTCGTCTACATGAGGATATCCTTCTTTCCCATAACCAAATAATACAACTTCATCATTAACACTTACATCTGGTATGTGACTTACATCAATCATGCACTGGTCCATACAAATTTTACCCACAACATTTGCCCTTCTGCCCCCAACAAATACCTGAGCTTTATCAGTTAATAATCTGGTAAACCCATCTGCATAACCTATAGGTATAGTGGCTATTTTTGTTTCCTTGTCTGTAACAAATATTTGTCCATAGCTAATCCCTGTACCCTTTGGAACTGTCTTTATATGTGATATCTTTGCCTTTAAAGTCATAGCTGGCTTTAATTTTATATCCTTTTTATTTACCTCTTCAGAAGGATAGTACCCATAAAGCATAATCCCAGCCCTGACCATATCTAAATTATATTCTGGTAAGTCAATTATACTTGCACTATTAGACACATGCTTAATCGAAATTGCTAGACCTTTGTTTTCCAAAATATTTACTATATTAATAAACTTTTGAAACTGTTCCCTCGTATAATTTTTATCATCCTCATCTGCTTTGGCAAAATGTGTATAGATACCTTCAATATACAAATTAGGTAGTTTTGAAATTTTTAATATTTCTTCTATGGATTTTTCTGTGCCTTCAAATCCAATTCTCCCCATTCCACTATCAATTTTAATATGAATCGTAACATCTTTACCTAGTTCCTCAGCCTTATTAGATAAGGCTTTAGCATCTTCATAATTATAAATAGTTTGGATAAGATCATATTCTATGACTTTCTCATACTGGGTTCTTGGAGTATATCCTAATATCATAATAGGATTTAAAATATTAGCAAGCCTAAGTTCAATAGCCTCAGTTAATATAGCTACTGCCAACCTATCTCCCCCATTATCTAAAAATGTTTTAGCGATATCTGTAGCCCCGTGACCATATCCGTTGGCCTTAACAACAGCAGTAACTAAAGCTCCCTCCTTAGTATTTTCCCTAACTTGCCTAATGTTATGGGCTAGATTATCTAAATTTATTTCTGCCCATACGGGTCTTATCTCATCTAGAGTATCTATCATATCCGATTCTCCTCTTCAGAAAATATTTGTTTTAATAAATCTAAATTTATCATAAGTAATCCCAACTTGAATTGAGCCCTTTTCATCATATACATTTAATTTGTATGGTGTGTAATTCTTATTATCTATCCAAACCTTACCATAACTTCTGTATTTATTTGTATCTTTAAGATAAAACTCAAATACTAAATATTTCTTATTATTAATCCTCTCGCTGGTTAGCATTTTAGCTTGTGACATGTTTTCATAAAAATCCCCTATAAGCATTTGTTTGTTTAAGGATTTTATAGACACTAATGAAATTGATTGATTTATAGAAGGATGCTCGATAAAGATCTTACCTTTAGTGTTTAAAATTATTATACCTCTACTTTCTTTAGGCTCTAATATTTGCAATCTGTATTTATCTGGTGCACTATACTTTTCTCGTATTACATACTTGGTATTTTTTTCTCCACCATAAAACTCCATATTAGCTTTACACGTATAATTTTTGTATTTATAGTATTTTTTTTCAATCCTAGAAATGATTCTTTTTTCCTTTGACAAAATGTTAGATTTGCTTGACCAAGTACACGATGTTGTAATAATAGCAATAATCAAAACAAACAATAGGAGTCTTTTCAATATCACCCCAACCCTTATATATGAATTTTTTTCATACTAATGGGAATGTTGTCTACAATATCACTAGCTATTAAACCATGTTCTCCTTTAGATTCCTTTGCAAAATCCCCTGCTAAACCATGGATGAATACACCTAGCTTTGTAGCCCTCATTATTTCCATATTTTGCCCTATCAAGGACAATATCATTCCTGTTAGTACATCCCCACTCCCTGCTGTAGCCATACCTGGATTCCCTGTAGTATTTATATAAACTTCTCCCCTTGGAGAAGCCACTACTGTATCCTTTCCTTTTAAGGCCACTATTACATTATATTTGCAAGATGTGAGTTTAGAATAAAAAATTCTATTTTTTTGAATTTCATTTGTTTTTTTACCCAATAATCTACCTAATTCTCCTGGATGAGGTGTAATAACAATAGGTGTATTCCTATTCCTTAAAACACTTGGATTTATAGCCAAGCAATTTATAGCGTCTGCATCAAATACTATTGGCTTCTTATAAGATTTTATTACTTCTTCAACTATATACAATCTAGCCTGATCTACCCCAAATCCGGGACCAATGGCCATAGCATCCATATTTTCTATTTCATTTAATATATGAGGCAATGAATCCCTTATAAAATGTCCCTTTCCCCTATCCTCTATTGGCATAATTATAGGCTCAGTTAGTTTTATGGACATTATGGTCTCTAAGGACTTGGGAACCATTGTATATACCAAGCCTGAACCTGTTCTTAGGGCTGATTGGGATGTTAAATATGGTGCACCTGTCATACCTGTACTCCCTGATATAATACCTACTCTGCCATAATCCCCTTTATGACTATATTTTTTTCTCTCTGGCAATAATTTCATGATTTCATCATCCATCCCCAAGCTAATATACTTTTGATTACTTGAACCTATTGCAAAAGCTATTGCATAATCTTTTTCATGGGAAATAGATATATCTAAAGCATTTAGTCCTATTTCTTTCATTTTATTATCTAATTTAGGATTTCTATTTACATAAGGTTTCCCACTTTCATAATGAAGGATTTCTAAATCTGTCCAGTATATATATCCAATTCCAATTCCCAAAACTTTACTAATAGCTTCTTTAGCAGCAAACATCCCTGCAATAGTGTTGGCTTTATAAGCCTTCTTAGAGATATATTCAATTTCTTTTTCTGTAAATAGTTTATTTAATAACTGGTCTCTCTTAGACAATGCCTTTTCAATTCTACTTATTTTTACAATATCTACGCCTGTTTTAATTTTATTATCCATAATTTATTTCAATCTTTCTTTATCAATTTTTTCTATTGCTTTAGAACCTAGTAATCCATGAAAAAAGCTATATGTTTCATTTATCGCTTCTTCGTAATCATATCTTATATTAATCAATTCCTTTAGCCTCTCTCTTAATATATCTAGTTCTTCTATTGATTGTCCTAGTATTCTTTCTTTATCTCTTAATTCCTTATAACCATATTCGATGGTGGCATTTAATAAGTTTGTATTTATTTCCCTTATCTCCTTGGGAATGGTTTCCATCTGGAAAGTTAACTCCTCAATATCTATGTTTATCTTATTTATCCTATTTTTATATTCATCTAAAAGCCCTAGATTTTCTGTTTTATTGTCGTTGTTTATTGAATCTGATAGTCCCAGTATCATTTTCATTGATTTGAGTTTTTGCCTTTTTAATTTCCTAAGCTTTCTATCAATTTCTTCTTCTTCGGATATTTTACTCATTAAATCTTTTTTAAATCTGTTTATGTCTCTATCCTTCACATCCCCAAAAAGTTTAACCCAACTAGGATCTGTATGTAAAAGTGGTATTTTATTTTCCCTATATAATTTTTTATCTATATTTATATTCTTCTCAAACATAAAACCCCTCCATTACCTATATTTTAATGCTTATATAGATATATTACAATGATAATAACTTTATTTGTTGATAAATTTTAAAAATTTCTCTTGACATTAGTATAAAAAACCTTTATTATATTGTTTAACACATAAAAGCGTTGAAGGAGAGAAAGATATCTTCGATTATTCTAAGAGAGTTGGGAAGGGTGAAAACCAACAATAACGAGATATGCAATATACACTCCTAAGCTAATTTGCCAAACGAATATTCCAGTAAGCAAATTCCAAAGCCCATGGTTACAGGGGATAAGACTGTTAGGTCTGATTGAGTGATGACATTGTCATAATTAGGGTGGTACC
>CAZWTU010000009.1:0-34775 GCA_964637035.1 uncultured Tissierellaceae bacterium | reverse complement strand
CCATTCCTAATTCTGATGCAATTTCTAATTTCATTTGATCAAGAGCTTGACGAGCCCCTGGAACTACTATTTTGTTACTTGATGTATTACTTGAATTTGTATTTGGATTCATTTTGTTTCTCCTTTCAAATTTTAATTTTGTAAAACTTTGGTGTAATAGTATTATGTGTAGAATGTTTTTAATTAATCATGTAAAAAAATGAATTAATGATTTGGCTTTCCATCTTTGGTATTAAAATGAAAAATTCTCATATATTTCACTAGATAAATTTTGTATTTGAGTATTTCGTGATTAAAGCATTGAAAAAAGGGCATATAATAATAGAATAAATATTTAATAATTTTAAGGGGGAATTTTGATGAATGCTATGACAGCAGAAAATTTAAGATCGGCTTTTGGAGGAGAAAGTCAGGCACATATGAGATATAGAATTTGGGGTGACAAGGCAAAAAAGGATGGGTTTCCAATAGTTGCTAGACTGTTTATGGCTACGTCTGATGCTGAAGAAGTTCATGCTACACTTCATTTTAAAGCATTAAAAAACGAAGGAGGAGATTTTTTAGTAGCTTCTGGTGCAGGTTTTGGACTTGGAAGTACTTCAGATAATCTTCAAGGTGCTATTGACGGAGAATTACATGAAGTAAATCAAATGTATCCGGCTTACATAGCAGTTGCGGAAATGCAAGAGGAAAAAGCGGCTATATCTTCAATGAGATTTGCTATTGAGGCGGAAAAAGTCCATGCGGAACTTTTCACTAAAGCTAAACAAGCAGTTGATGCTGGAAATGATTTAGAAGCTAAAGTAGTCGAATTATGTCCTGTATGTGGCTTCATTACCTTAACAGGTGAAGAAAATAAATGTCCATTATGTAATGCTAAGAAAGAATTATTTGTAGGATATTAAAAACAAACCTAGACACCATGTGTCTAGGTTTGTTTTTTTATGGGAAAGAACAATTTTAAAACTCTATAAACCCTAATTAGGGTTTAATTTATTATATTATTGGCAAACTATAATAGTAGAGGAGATGATTTTTTGGAAATAAGGCTTTGGATTATAGCAATAATCCCAGCAGTACTCATTGTGCTTGCTATGTACTTAAGTGATAGGCATGATAGGGAACCTTTAAAGCTATTGATAATTACCTTTGTTTTAGGGGCTCTTTCTGTAATTCCTGCTATTATAGTTGAAGAAATATTATTAATATTTAATATTTTTCCAGGTGTACTAGGTGCATTTTATAATGCGTTTATTGTGGCAGGATTTACAGAGGAATTTTTTAAAAGATTAGTAGTATTAAAATATCCTTATAAAACCAAATTTTTCAATGAAAAACTAGATGGAATAGTATATTGTGTTTTTGCAACCATGGGTTTTGCAACAGTGGAAAATATTATTTATGTTGTATATAGATATACAAACAATCCATTTATTGGTCTTTATAGAGGAATATTCTCTGTACCTGCACATGCTGTATTTGGTATAACTATGGGATATTATCTGTCTTTAGCAAGATTTGATACAAACTTAGAAAGAAAAAAGATAAACATGAGAAAGTCACTATACATGCCCCTTTTGATGCATGGAATGTTTGACTTTATCTTAATGGCTGAAATACCTCAATTGACCCTATTATTTGTTCCCTATACAATTTTTTTATGGGTACTAAATCAAAGGAAATTATCTAATTTCCTATATGACTCTAAGCATAGGGTAATAAATATAAAAAGAAAAGAATAATAAAATGTGTGTAGCTGTTGAATAAAGTATTAACAAGGTATAAAATAGATGATAGAGAGATTTATCATCTGTTTTATATCTTATATGAAGACAAGCTATCTGGGGGAGAATAAATTGAAAAAAAGAGTATTAATATTAATTACTGCTTTCTTTATATCCGTTAGTTTTTTAGGGTGTAAAATTCTTGATGAAAATATATATTCAGAAAATACAAATGAAATTGACGAAAATGTGCCAGTTAAAGAAGAAAAAGATATTATAGCAGAGGAAGACATTCTATTAGAACCAAGGATTTCAAATATAAACTTAATTGCTGCAGGGGATATAATGTTTCATTCTCCACAGTTTAGGGCTGCCTATAATAGTGAAAGTGAAAGCTATGATTTCTCCTCAGTTTTTAAGTATGTTAAGAAACATATAGAAGAGGCAGATATAGCACTAGCTAATTTTGAAACTGTAACAGCTGGAGAAGAAGTTAAATTTAGTGGTTTCCCTAGGTTCAATACACCAAAGGAAGCTTTGTTGGCAATAAAAGAAGCAGGATTTCATATTTTATCAACTGCTAACAATCATAGCTTAGATCAGGGAAAGAAAGGTTTAATAGGAACAATAGAAGCAATGGAAGAGTATGGATTAAAAAATATTGGTACCTATAGTCAGCCAAATGAGAATATACTTATAGAAGAAGTTAAGGGAATAAAGCTTGGGTTTTTATCTTATACTTATGGATTAAATGGCTTGGACAGCCTTTTAACTCCGGAGGAACTATCATATATGATAAATTTAATAGATGAAGAAAAGATAGGGGAAGATATAAAAAAAACAAAGGATATGGGGGTGGATTTAACAGTAATATTTATCCACTGGGGTCATGAATATCACAGGGAGCCATCGGAATATCAAATGGAATTGGGTGAAAAATTAGTTGATTGGGGTGGGGATATCATACTGGGAAGTCACCCTCACGTGATTCAAAAGTCTCAAATAATAGAAAAGGATGGCAAAGATAAATTTATTATTTATTCTATGGGAAACTTTTTATCTAATCAAAGATACGAAACATTGGGAAACTCATATACTGAGGATGGTATATTGATTAATTTAAATATAGAAAAGAACTGGGATTCTGGAGACACTATAATTAAAGATATAGAGTATATACCTACCTGGGTAAATAAATATAGGGAGAATGAAAAAGTCTATTATGAAATATTACCTATAAAAGATGCAATTGAAAGAGAAATAGAAGTTAAGAAAATAGATAGTATGGAAGAAAGATTAAAAAAATCATATACAGATACCTTGGGAAAGATGAAAGGAGATTAAGTATTTTCTTAATTTGCATAAAATAGATAATTTGAAAAAACTACTATAAATAAGGGCCCATATGTTATATAATGAAGCTAGTAAATATAATTAGAAAAGGTGTGAAAAATTTGCAATTTATAAAAGGATTATTCTTAACCATAAGAGTGAGAGATATTATTGATATTATTATTGTTGCATTAGTTTTTTATAAATTATTCACCCTGATAAGAGAAACTAGAGCTGAACAGCTGAGTAAGGGTATAATTGCTCTTTTTATTTTTGCTAAAGTTAGTGGTTGGTTAGAATTATACACGATTAATTGGATATTAGAAAACACCATGACTGTAGGTGTTATAGCTCTCTTGATTGTATTTCAACCAGAACTTAGAAGAGGCTTAGAATACATAGGAAGATCTAGGTTTTTTACCAAATCTTTATTGGAGATTAGGGGAGAAAACTTGTCTGAAACAGTAGAGGAAATAGTTGAAGCTGTTGCATCCTTGTCAAGGCAGAAAATTGGAGCATTAATTGTGCTGGAAAGAGAAACTGGATTGAATGAAGTAGTAGATACTGGTACAAGGATTAATGGGAAGGTTTCTAGTAATTTACTTATTAATATTTTTATACCTAACACCCCCCTTCATGATGGGGCTGTAATTATAAAAGAAGATACTATTAAAGGTGCTGCTTGTTTTTTACCTCTTACAGACAGTTCAAATGTCAGTAAGGAGTTGGGGACTAGACATAGAGCTGCCTTAGGCATATCGGAGAGATCAGATAGTTTATCCATAGTAGTATCAGAAGAAACAGGTGCTGTTTCTATAGCAGAGAATGGTTCAATAGCAAGGCATTTAGACTCTAAGACTTTAAAACAAATACTTATAGATATGTACAAACCAAAGGATTCATCACAATCTTTTATGACAAAATGGAGGCGAAAAAATGAGCAAGAAGAAGAGTGATATTACTTTAAAGATTTTTGCTGTTATAATAGCTTTAACTTTGTGGATTGTTGTAATGAGAAATGAGAACCCTGAAGGAACTTGGGAAATTAGAAATATAGATGTAGATTTTAATAATATGGAGGCATTGGAAAAAAGTGGGTTAATTATCATGGATCCCAAAGAAGCTTTTGTGTCAGTTGAGGTTAAAGGAAGGACATCAGAAAGAAAAGAACTACTAACTGAAAATATAAAGGCTGTAGTAGATTTATCTGGATATTCTGAAGGGGAAAGAAAGGTACCTATAAAAGTAACCATTGGGGAAAGCAAAATGAAAGTTACTAATTGGGAGCCAAAAGAAATATTATTTAATTTTGATAAAATAATACCTAAAGATAAGGCTGTTACAATAAGGACTGAGGGGAAACTGGCACCAGGATATGTTTTAGGAGATGTTTCAGTGAAACCTGAAACTATATTACTTAGAGGGCCTAGAACATGGGTAAACAAAGTAGCCGAAATAATAGCAGATATTAACTTAACAGATCGGAAAGAAGATATTAATGTTACAATACCTATAAAATTAATAGATGATAAAGGAGAAAATATTATAGGGGGAGTAACCAATGAACCCAGCATTATAGATGTATTTATACCTGTTTACAAGACTACAACAATTCCCATTGAGGTTCAAACAGTAAACGAATTACCTGAGAACTATGAAATTACTGATATAGATATAAAACCAGATATGATTACATTAAAAGGAAAGCAGGATGTTGTCAACCTAAAATCAATACAAACAAAAGCAATAGATATAAATTCATTTATGGAAGATATAGAGCTGTTGACGGAGTTAGATTTACCTGATGGGGTCACACTTTTAAATGCAAATGAAAAAATACGAGTTTCTTTAAAGATAGAGGAAGCATTCACAAAGACTTTTGAATATACTTTAGAAGAAATAGATGTAAGAAACTTAGACCCTAAATTTAGAATAGACTTAGAAAGTTTCTCTGACACAGTAAAATTAACCTTAAAGGGCGATAAAGAGACAATAGATGGACTATCTAAGGAAGATATAGAAGTTTATATGGATTTAAATATGAGAATAGAAGGTGAACAAGAAATATATCTAGGTTATAATGTTCCTTCAAATATAAGTGTAAGTGAGCTTACACCACAGCCAATTAAATTTAATTTGATTGTAAATGACTAGGGAGGTAAATATGCAAAGACAATATTTATTAGCTATTAATCCAGGTTCCACTTCTACAAAACTATCTGTGTTTAAAGAAGAAAAAGAAATGAAAACTTTTAAAATTGACCATAGGAAAGAAGAATTAGATAGGTTTAAAAACATATCAGATCAATATGAATACAGATTAAATCTTATAAAGGCTTGGTTAAAAGATGAGGATATTGCTATAGGCTCACTTTTAGCTGTAGTAGGTAGAGGTGGGCTTCTTAGACCTATGCCTGGTGGCACCTATTTGGTTACAGATAAAATGATTAAAGATTTAAAAATAGGAATACAGGGTGAGCATGCATCAAATTTAGGAGGTATGTTAGCCAAAGGCATTGGGGATTTAGTAAAAATACCTTCTTATATAGTAGACCCTGTTGCAGTAGATGAGTTCCCAGATATTGCTAGAATTTCAGGACTAAAAGAAATAGAAAGAAAATCTCTTGTTCACGCATTAAATATAAAGGCAGTTTCCCATAGAAGAGCTAAGGAGATGGGTAAAGACTTAAAAGATATAAAGTTAATAGTAGCCCATTTAGGTGGAGGAATATCCATATCTCCAATAGAAGGTGGGAAAATTATTGATGCTAACAATGCAAAGGAAATGGGGCCATTTTCACCTGATAGGTCGGGAACTTTACCTGTAGGTGATCTTGTAAATATGTGTTTCTCAGGGAAATACACCTCCAGTGAAATGAAGCTAATGACCCATGGAAAAGGTGGGCTCAATTCTTATTTAGGGACCATGGATGGTAGAGAAGTAGAAGACAAGATACAGGCTGGAGATAAATACGCTAAACTTGTTTACGATGCTATGGCTTATCAAATAGGTAAAGAAATAGGAATGTGTTCCACAGTACTTAAGGGAAATGTTGATGGTATAATTCTTACAGGTGGACTATCTTATTCTGACTATTTAGTAAATAAAATAAGCGAGATGGTTAGTTTTATAGGGAAAATAATACTTTATCCGGGTGAGGATGAAATGGACGCCTTAAACAAGGGCGGGTTAAGGGTAATAAATGGACAAGAAAAATCTAAAACTTACGAAGAAGAGGTGGATATTAATGGCAAAATCATTTAAAGATTTATTAGACTTATCAAAGAAAAGAGGACCAAAGACAATATCAGTAGCTGTTGCACAGGATAAGGATGTTTTATTAGCTGTGAAAGCTGCGAGAGAAAAAGGAATTATTAATCCTATTTTAGTAGGTGATGAAGAAAAAATAAGAAGTATATCTAAGGAAATTAAATTTGATTTAATTGATGTTGAAATAATTAATAAAATTGATGGTACTTTGGCTACTAGAAAAGCCACACAGTTAGTTTCTAGTGGAAAAGCTAGTATTCTTATGAAGGGACTAATAGATACATCAATTATAATGAAACAAGTATTAGATAGTGAGATAGGTCTTAGGACTGGAAAGGTCATATCTCATGTGGCAGTATTTGATATGCCTACATATCATAAAATATTTTTTGTTACAGATGCGGCTATGAATATTGCACCAAACCTATTACAAAAGAAAGAGATTTTAGAAAACGCCATAGAATTGGCACACTCTTTAGATATAGAAATTCCTAAAGTAGCAGTAATAGCCTCAAAGGAAAAAGTATCCCCAAAGATGGAGGCTACAGTTCATGCAAAGGAATTAAGTGATATGAATAAAAATGGAGAGTTTAAAGGGGCCATTGTAGACGGTCCATTAGCACTAGATAATGCAGTGTCCATAGAATCAGCAAAAATCAAGGGAATAGATAGCCAAGTGGCTGGAGATGCGGATATTTTACTTGTTCCAGATATTGATGCAGGAAATGTATTGTATAAGAGTTTAACCTTTTTAGGAAATGCAAAATCTGCTGGCCTAATTTTAGGAACTAAAGCACCGATTGTACTTACCTCAAGGGCAGATAATGAAGAAGCAAAATTAAACTCAATTGCCTTAGCTGTTCTTATGGCGGCAAAGCAGGAGGGAGAAAATGACTAGACTACTAATTATAAATCCAGGGTCAACATCTACTAAGATTGCAGTTTTTGACAATGAAGATATATTTTGTGAAGAAACCCTTAGACATTCAACAGAAAAAATTTGTAAGTTTGATAAAATATATGACCAATATGAATTTAGAAAAAATCTTATTTTAGATACATTAACTAAGAATAATATTTCCATGGGGTCCTTAGATGGTATAGTAGGTAGAGGCGGCCTTTTAAAACCTATAGAAGGTGGAAGCTATGAAGTAAATGAAATTATGTTAAAGGATTTAAAATCAGGTCTTTTAGGTGAGCATGCTTCAAATCTGGGGGGTATAATAGCCTATGAAATAGGAAGGGAATTGGGGAAAAGAGCCTTTATAGTAGATCCAGTAGTAGTAGATGAGATGGAAGATATTGCAAGGATTTCTGGTCTGAAGGAGATTGAAAGAAAATCTATTTTTCATGCATTAAACCAAAAAGCAGTAGCTAGGAAATATGCAAAGAGTTTAAATAAAGATTATAAAGATTTAAATTTAATAGTAGCACATATCGGTGGTGGAGTTTCTGTTGGTGCTCATAAAAAAGGTAGGGTTATAGATGTTGCTAATGCTTTAGATGGGGAAGGACCTTTTTCACCAGAAAGAGCAGGATCATTGCCGGTTGGAGATATGGTAAAACTTTGTTTTTCAGGTCAATACTCCCATGAGGAAGTTAAAAAAATGCTAAAGGGTAATGGAGGATTAGTATCCTACTTAAAAACAAATGATGGTATAGAAGTATCCAAAAGAATTGAAAATGGTGATAAATACGCTGAATTAATATATAGGGCCATGGCTTATCAAATATCAAAGGAAATTGGAGCATCTGCAGCGGTCTTAAAAGGTAGGGTAGATGCAATACTAATCACAGGTGGAATAGCTTATGATTCTCAATTTGTATCTTGGATAGAAGATAGTGTCGGTTTTATAGCTAGGGTATTTTCATATCCAGGGGAAGATGAATTACAAGCTTTAGCAGAAGGTGGCTTACGTGTACTTAGGGGAGAAGAAGAAGCAAAACTATATAAATAGGATTTGGTGATTATGTTAAAAGACAAGAGAATTAGAATTGTAATAGGACATTATGGAACAGGAAAATCAGAATTTAGTGTTAATTATGCTGTAAAACTAGCTAAATTGGGAAGAAAAGTAGCTATGGTAGATTTGGATATAGTAAATATGTATTTTAGAAGTAGAGAAAAAGCAAAGGAAATGGAGGCATTGGGAATAAAAGTAATAGGAAGTCAAGTAAATGCCCCAGCAGTTGGAGTGCCTTCAGTATCAGCAGAAATTTACACACCTTTACAAGATGAATCCTATGATCTGATTTTAGATGTTGGAGGAGATACCGTCGGTGCTAGGGCCTTAGGTAGATATGTGGATTATTTCAAAGAAGGTAATTATGATATGTTTTTTGTCCTGAATGCTAATAGACCTGAAACTCAAACAGTGGAAAAGGTCCTTGAATATATGACGAAAATTGAAGATGTTTCTAGAGCTAAAATAACAGGAATAATCAACAATACCCATTTATTGAAAAGTACTACAGTAGAAGATGTTTTAAGAGGGCAAGAATTAGCTCTAAAAGTCCAGGAGGAAACTGGTATAGAGATAAAATATATATCAGTGTTAGAAAGTGTAGTCCCTGATCTTCCACCAAATTTACAGGGGGAGATTTTTCCAATAGATTTAACAATGAGGGATGAATGGATGTTATAATAAAGGAGGTAGTATAATGGCAGCAAAAGGTAGAGTAACTTTTAATGAAGATATTTGCAAAGGATGTGAACTTTGTACCACAGTATGCCCAGTAAATATATTAGCCATGGACAGAACAAAGATAAATGCAAAGGGATATCATCCAGCCACAGTAACTGATCCAGACAAATGCATAGCTTGCGCTAATTGTGCAACTATTTGCCCAGATTTAGTTATTACTGTAGAAAGATTATAATAGAATACAGAAGGAGGGTTTAAATATGGCAAAAGTTCTTATGAAAGGGAATGAGGCTATAGGTGCAGCAGCCATTGCAGCAGGATGTAAGTATTTCTTTGGTTATCCTATAACACCTCAATCAGAATTACCAGAATATATGTCAAGGGAATTACCAAAAGTTGGTGGAGTGTTTTTACAAGCTGAATCAGAGATAGCGGCTATAAATATGGTATACGGTGCGGCAGGAGCAGGAGCTAGGGTAATGACTTCCTCCTCAAGTCCAGGAATGTCTTTGAAACAAGAGGGAATATCATATATTGCAGGTGCTGAATTACCTTGTTTATTAGTAAATATAATGAGAGGTGGACCAGGACTTGGTAGTATACAACCTTCACAAACAGACTATTTCCAATCAACTAGAGGTGGGGGAAATGGAGATTATAGAATGGTTGTGTTTGCTCCAGCAGATGTGCAAGAGTTAGTAGATTTAATAATAGAAGGATTTGACATAGCAGATCAGTATAGAAATCCAGTATTGATAGCAGGAGATGGAATGATAGGTCAAATGATGGAACCAGTAGAATTCAAAGTTCCAGTTAAAAAAGAATTACCTAAAAAAGACTGGGCTACAGTAGGAACAGGTGGTAAAAGAAAGCCAAATATAATAAATTCTTTGTATATAGATCCAGAATCATTAGAACAACATAATATAAAATTGCAAGCAAAATATAAAAAAATGGAAGAAAACGAAGTAAGGGTGGAATCTTATAATATAGAAGATGCAGATGTGGTAATAGCAGCTTATGGAACTACATCAAGAATTTCAAAAACAGCTATATCAAAAATGGAAAAGGAAGGATATAAGGTAGGACTTATTAGACCCATTACCTTATGGCCATATCCATATGATGAATTTAAAAAGATTAATCCAAATTGCAAAGGTATCCTAACAGTTGAAATGAACACAGGTCAAATGACTGATGATGTTAAAATAGCAGTAGAAGGGAAATTCCCTGTACATTTTTATGGAAGAACTGGTGGAATGATTCCAGAGCCAGATGCAATAATTGAAGAAGTAAAGAAAATCTATGGGGGTGAAAAATAATGACTGTAGTATTTGGAAGAACAAAAGGTCTAACAGATATTGAAACTCACTACTGTCCAGGATGTACCCATGGTATAATTCATAGATTAGTAGGAGAAGTATTAGAAGAACTAGATTTATTAGATAATGCTATAGGTGTTGCTCCAGTAGGATGTTCAGTATTTGCATATAATTATTTTAATTGTGATATGCATGAAGCAGCTCATGGTAGAGCGCCAGCAGTAGCTACAGGAATTAAAAGAGTACATCCAGAGAACTTTGTATTTACTTATCAAGGAGATGGAGACTTAGCTTCTATTGGTACAGCTGAGATAGTTCATGCTGCACATAGGGGAGAAAAAGTATCAACAGTATTTGTTAATAATGCAATTTATGGTATGACTGGTGGACAAATGGCGCCTACAACTCTTATAGGGCAAAAAGCTACAACTGCTCCAGAGGGAAGAACAGTAGAACATAGTGGTAGACCAATAAGAATGAGTGAATTACTAGCTACAATAGATGGAGCGGCTTTTGTTGAAAGAGTAGCAGTAAATACTCCTGCCAATATTAGAAAAGCTAAACGAGCCATAAAAAAATGTTTCCAGGCTCAATTAGATGGTAAAGGATTTGGAATAGTAGAAGTATTATCAACATGTCCAACTAACTGGGGACTTACAGCTCCTGAATCAATGAAGTGGTTAGAGGACAATATGATACCTTATTATCCTTTGGGAAATTTTAGAACACCTGAGGAGGTAGAATAAAATGGAAGAAAGAATAGTTATAGCAGGGTTTGGAGGACAGGGAGTAATGGCCTTAGGTCAACTTCTAACTTTTTCTGGAATGACCGAAGGAAAACATGTATCTTGGTTACCTTCATATGGTCCTGAAATGAGGGGTGGAACTGCAAACTGTAATGTAGTAATAGCAACTGATCCAGTAGGGTCACCAGTAGTAGTGGATTCAACTTCAGCCATAATGATGAATAGACCATCCTTAGATAAATTTGAGGATTTAGTAGTAAAGGGTGGAAAATTATTTATCAATTCATCTTTGATAGATAGAAAAGCTAACAGGGATGATATAGAAGTATATTATATACCAGCTAATGAAATAGCTGATAAACTAGGCAACTCAAGGGTAGCAAATATGGTAATGTTAGGAGCATACTTAGAAGCAACAAAAGCAGTAGAAGTAGATACAATATTAAATAAAGCATTCACAGCTGTATTTGGAGAAAATAGGGCTCACTTACTTCCTATTAACAAGGAAGCTTTGGAAAAGGGAGCTCAAGTGGCTAGGGAACATAAATAAATAGTATGTAGATATAAAAGAAGTTGCTTTTGTTATTGAACCAAGAAGCAACTTCTTTTTATATTGATTATCTTTAATAAAATATTTTAAATAAAATTATTTATTAAAGTTAAGATCACTATTCAACAATTCTATCAGTAATTTTAGTGAATTCAGTATATCATTTTTTGATGCCATTTCCAATGAAGTATGGATATATCTCATTGGTATAGATATAACTCCCGATGGAACCCCACCCTTAGTCAATTGAATAGAACCTGCGTCAGTACCACCAACTTCTAAAACCTCCAATTGATATGGTATATTATTTTTTTTAGCAGTGTCTATCATAAGTTTTCTTAGGCCAGGATGAGTTAATAAAGAAACATCCTTTACCTTTATAGCTGTACCTTTATTTAAGCCTACCGCAAAGAGTTTTGCTTTAGGAGTGTCCCCACTTCTAGTAATATCTACAGCAATTCCTACTTCTGGATTTATTTTATATGCAGAAGTTTTAGCACCCCTTAACCCTACTTCTTCTTGGGAGGTAAAAACAAAATATAAATCGTTTTTAGGATTTTCAATTTCTTTAATTGCTTTTATAGCTATATAGCAACTAACTCTATTGTCTATACATTTGCTAAATATAACGTTTTCATTTTCACCATAATCTGATTTATAAACGCATATATCCCCAATACTAACAAACTTTTCTGCTTCTTCCTTATTATTGACTCCTATATCTATAAAAAGATTAGATATTTTAATCTTAGAGATATCTTCCATTGGCTCGGCAGATATAACTCCTAAGCTTCCATTTTTAAACATCACTTGTTGACTTATGCTGGATATTGGAGAAACGCCACCAATATTTGTAACCCTTAGAAATCCATTATCGTCAATATGAGTAACCATAAACCCAACTTGATCCATATGAGCTGCAATCATAACACGCTTGCCTTTACCTTTTTTTCTAGCAATTAGATTTCCTAAACTATCAATTTCTATTTCATCAACATAATCCTTAATTTCATTTTCAATAAATTCCCTAATAGGTTTTTCATCCCCTGAAGGTCCGTAGATACTTACTAGGTCTTTCATAAGATTAGTATCAAAATTCATTTTATAAGTCCCCCTTATTTTTATATTCTTCCATAATAGATTTCAATAATTTATAAGTGTTTTCATAATCATTTTTACTTAAAACTGAAGTTGGAGAATGTATATTTCTACAGGGTACAGAGATAGTTGCAGTGATACATCCTTCTTTACTAGTGTGTATTGGACCAGAATCATTTCCACCCATAGAAGTTTTTCTATATTGATATGGTATCTTATTATTTTCTGCAATCTTAACTATTTTTTTCCTAAAGTCAATATCATATAAGCTAGTTCTATCTATCAGCGATATTGCAGGTCCCTTATTTAAATAGGTAGGAATCAAATGTTCATCTAATTTTGGTATATCATAGCATAAAGTTCCTTCCAATATAATACTAATATCTGGGTCAACTTGATAGGCAGCAGGTCCAGCACCTCTTAAGCCTATTTCTTCCATAACAGTAAATACACCATAAAACTCTACATCTTTTATTTCTTTAATTAGCTCTATTAACAAAGAACAACCTACTCGATTATCTAAAGCTTTTGCTTTTACTAGATTCTTACCAAATTCTACATACTTACTATCAAACTGAATGTAATCCCCAATATTTATTATTTCTTCTGCCATTTTTTTATTACTAGCGCCTATATCTATATATAATTGATCAAGTTCTAAGGCATTTTGCCATTCATCATTTTTTTGTAAATGAATAGGCTTTGCACCAATAACGCCTAAGACCTTATCTTCACCAATTAGGACTCTTTTAGAAACTAGAATTCTTTTATCTATACCACCGACAGTAGCAAATTTAATAAGCCCCATATCATCTATATCCGTAACTATCAAACCTACTTCGTCCATATGTGCTGTTACCATTAATTTTTCAGAAAGTTTTTTACCCTTTTTATAAGCTATTACATTGCCAATTCTATCAATTTTTACTTGATCCACATGGTCTTTTATTTCTTCTATAATTAAGTTTCTAACTTCCTTTTCATTTCCCGACACACCTGAAGCTTCAGTTAACCTTTTTAGTAGCATAGTAATCCCTCCAAGTTTTCATTTGAAATAGAAGCTATGAAAAAAGCAGACAATTTACCAACATTTTTTATCTCACTCATATCTACTACTTCTACAGATGTATGCATATATCTTAAAGGAATAAATAGACATATAGCTGGTATACCTGCCCTTGCAATCTGAATTACCCATGCATCAGTCATGGTGTTACCAGGCATTACCAGAGTCTGAAAAGGTATATTGTATTCTTTAGCAACTTCTAGAGCTTGTTTTCTTAGACTAGGGTGAATATTGCCACCTAGGGTCAATCCTGGCCCTTCCCCTAGTTTGACAGTGGAAGTTTTAGGTAATTCTGGTGTATATCCAAAACCAACATCTAAAGCAATAGCAATGTCTGGATTAATATTATAGGAACTAGTGATTCCACCAGCCATACCCACTTCTTCCTGTACTGTACATACAAAATATACATCAGCTTCATGTTCAATTCTAGAAAGCTCCTTTGCACATTCATACATGGCAGTAATTCCAGTCTTGTTATCTAAAGCTCTACCAGTAAATCTATTATTTTGTAATATTCCTAAATCTCTTTTTACAGTGATAACATCACCAATATTAACAATATCCGCTAAGTCTTCTTTTGAATAACCTACATCTATAAACATGTCTTCCATCTTAATAGCTTTTTCAGTTTCAGATGCTTCTTGTAAATGCGGTGGTTTTGAACTTACAACACCAAACAGGTCTTTGCTACCATGAACAGTTACCTCTTGCCCTACAATAGTTCTTGGATCAACTCCCCCTATGTTAGTAAACCTTAGAAACCCATTTTTTTCAATATATTTTACCATTAGGCCTATTTCATCTACATGGGCAGCAATCATTATTTTAGGATTAGAACCAGTATTTTTTCCTTTTTTCAACATAATAATATTCCCCAAGTCATCAATAGATATTTCATCTGAATACTTTCTAAAAGCTGTTGATATACTATTATTTAATCTGGATTCGTGACCTGAAACAGTGTCTTCGTTACATAAGACTTCCAAAAAATCCTTTGCATCCAATATAAGTCCTCCTTTTTATTATAAATATATTTACAATATTCGACAATTTTTTAGTGGTAACCTTAAATATAGAAAAATTGTACCAATCATATATTATCAAATCATCATAGGGTTTGTAAAGATAAATATTATGATATTTTATAGATTACAATGGAGTGTTAAGGCCTAAAACTTGTTGAAGATTATCATACTTTAGCACACAAAACATTAGAAATATTTACACAATTCAAAATAGGGGGTTAGTAGTTATGCGAGTTTCAATAATAGAAGCTAATAAAAAAGAGTAAATTAGAACTAGCAAAAATTAGCATTGACAAATTTTTTTTTAGATATTATAATGAATAATGTCGTCAGATTTAACAAATATAAATATAATTTATAGTTGTTAAATTAAGGTTATAAATTCTTTTTACCGTTTAACTTTAGATAACTTTGTGATTTTACATGTGCAAAATTGCATGTGCAAAAAAACATAATGATGAAAATAATGTAGGAAAAAGGCTGAAAATGTAGAATTATACAAAGCCTATACTATCCAACTATATTATTGAGTATAATTAAGTTATTGGGTAAAATTGAATTATATAACAAAAACTAATTTTTTGGAGGAGGATGTAATTGAAGAAGAATTTCTCAAGAATTATAACGTTACTATTAGCTCTAGTTATGATGTTTTCACTTGCAGCTTGTGGTAAGGATGATGGAAACGTCGATAAGGCAGGTGGAGACGCAGCAGATGATGGCTACAAACATGAAAACCGTGGGATAGTTACTAATTTACAAGCAGCTGCATCTACATCAGATCCATTTGGACATGCAAATGTTAGTGATAGAGTATGGCTATTAAATGCTTACGAACCGCTATTTTGCTACAATGGTCTTACAGATGAACATGAACCACGTGTAGGAAAAAGTTTTGAAATAAGTGATGACGGACTTACTTATACAATTGAAATGTTTGATAATGTTTATTTCCAAAATGGTAAACATGCTACAGCAGAAGACGTTAAAAGATCTTATGCATATGGTCAAACATCAGCGTATAATACTAAGTTCTCAGAAATAGTTAAAGAAGTAGAAGTATTAGATGATTATAAGTTCAATATTATACTGAAAGAAGCAAGTTCACCATTCCTATCAAATTCAGATCAAATTTTCATTATAGATATGGATGAAGTAGAAGAACAAGGTGATGACTTTGGTAAGATTCCAAATACTGCAGGAACAGGTGCATATTATATTGAGAAATATGACCCATCTGTAGAAATAGTAATGCAACGTCATGAAAAGTTCCACCGTGAAATTGACGGAAGACCAATTCCATCAATTACATTTAAAGTTATGACAGATCCTGCGGCTGCTTTAATAGCATTTGAATCAGGAGATTTAGATTTTATTACAGGTATGCCAACTTCTAACTATGCAGGTGTGGAAGCATCAGGTAAATTTAATACAATTGTTGGACAAACCACACAATTAATTTACATGGTATTTAACCCTAGCCATGGTGGACCAATAGCAGACAAAAAAGTTAGACAAGCTATTGCTTATGCAGCAGACTATCAAGGTATGCTAGATATAGGAGTAGAAGGTTACGGAAATGTTAGTGGTAAATTAACATATGCACCTTACACAATTGGTGCGCCAGATGAAGATACAGGAATTATCTACAAGCATGATCCTGAAAAAGCTAAAGATTTATTAGCAGAAGCAGGTTATGCAGATGGATTTGATCTTGGTACAATAAGTGTTATAGCTGGTAGTTCTCATGAAAAAATGGCTCAAGTTCTTCAAGAAAACTTATCTAATATAGGAGTTACTTCTAGATTAGATTCAATGGAGCAAGTTACTGTTATTGCAGACATGAGAAAAGGAACTGTTCCATTTGGAATCATGGGTTATTATATGATGATGGACTATGATTACTTCACAGGTATTGTTGATGTTAATGATAACAACATGTCTATAATAAAACTAGCTGGTGCTACAGATTTCGATTACCAAAAGGTTTATGATCTTTACAATGAAGCTAGAAAGCACACTGATGTAGAAACACGTAAAGAAATTTATACTGAGCTAGAAGAAATTCTTATGGATGGAGCTGTAGCGATTCCAATATTGCACACAGCATTACCATATGCTTGGAATAAACAATTAACAATCAATACAGAAAAACCATATACCTATCATTATAGTCAATTCTGGGATGCTTACTGGAATTAAATTTAATTAGGTTAAACAATTTATAAATTATAAGTTTAAGGGTTACACTACTGTAACCCTTAGATTTTATTAAAGGCAAGTTAGTAATTAAGATAATAGTGAGGAGGAAAGAATAATATGTCAAAATATGTTGCAAAACGTTTATTATTGATGATACCTATATTGTTGGGTGTATCTTTTATAATATTTGGCATTATGGCAATGACTCCAGGTAATCCAGCTGAGATTTTATTAGGAGATGCTGCAACTGAGGAACAAGTGGAGAAGTTAAGTGCAGAACTTGGATATGATAAGCCATTTATACAAAGATATGCCATATATATTAAAGATATAGTTACAAAATTTGATTTTGGTAATTCATATAGAACAGGAATTTCTGTAACAAAGGAAATAATGCAAAGAGCGCCTGTTTCACTTCGAATAGCTATTTTTTCTATGATCGGCGCTTGTTTAATAGGTATTCCCATTGGGGTTTTATCCGCAGTTAAACAATATACATTAGTGGATACAGTACCTACATTTATGGCTCTGATATTAGCAGCTCTACCTGCATTTTGGTTAGGTATGTTATTATTGTTTTTATTTGCGTTGACATTAGGATGGGTGCCAGCGGGAGGATTAGGGACATGGAAACATTATGTATTGCCAGTCTTTACATTATCTCTACCTCATGGTGCGACTATATTGAGATATACTAGATCTTCTATGTTGGAGACAATTCGTGAAGATTATATTAGAACAGCAAGAGCTAAGGGGGTTAGTGAAAGAAATGTTATATGGAAGCATGCATTAAAAAATGCACTGCTACCAGTAGTAACAGTAATAGGAATAAGTTTTGCTGGACTTTTAGGTGGAGCAGTGTCAGTTGAGACATTGTATTCAATTCCAGGTATTGGTAGAACTCTAGTTGAAGTAATTAAAATGAAAGATTTACCTCTTATTATGGGATTGACCTTATTCTTGTCATTTGCATCTGCTTTTATAGTTTTAGGAGTAGATATTATATATGCATTTATTGATCCCAGAATAAAAGCACAATATGAGTCGAAATAATTATTAATATTGAGGGGAGGATTTACATGTCTGTAGAATCTGTGAATGAAGTAGAAATTCAAGATATATCATCGTTAAAGAAACAAAGTATGTGGTCAGAAGCATGGAGAAGATTAAAGCAAAGTCCAACTGCAATGTTTGGATTCTATGTTTTAACTTTTATCTTAATAGCAGTTATTGTAGGACCATTCTTCATTGATAAAGCTAGCATTACAAAACAAGTTCTAACAAATAGATTTCAACCAATGTCAACGGAGCATTTCTTTGGAACTGACTCTTATGGTAGGGATACTTTTGCAAGAATCCTATATGGAGGAAGAACATCTTTATTAATCGGATTTGGATCAGCTTTTTTATCTTTAATAACAGGTGGGATAATTGGTTTGATGGTTGGATATTATGGCGGTAAATTTGATAACGTGGTTATGAGGTTTGTTGATGTTATAGCTTCAATACCACCTATATTATTAGCATTGGCAATAGTTGCTGCTTTAGGATCAAATATGAGAAACTTAATGATAGCAATTACTATTTCCAGTCTACCTGGGTTTATAAGAGTTATTAGATCATCTGTATTAACAGTAGCTGATAGTGAATATATAGAGGCTGCTCATGCTGGTGGGACTAGCGATGCAAGGATTATATTTAAGCATGTTTTGCCTAATGTAATGGGTACTGTTATTGTTCAAACAACTATGAGTATGTCAAAATTATTATTACAAGCTGCAACTTTAAGTTTTTTAGGTTTGGGAATTCAACAACCTAATCCTGAGTGGGGTGCTATGTTAAGTGAAGCTAGGGAATTTATGCGTACAGTTCCTATGTTGATGATGTATCCAGGTATTGCAATAGTTATGACAACTTTATCCTTAAACCTATTAGGTGATGGACTTAGGGACGCATTTGATCCTAGATTAAGGTCATAATATATTATAATACAAGAAACTAATAAAGAGAGGTGGTTAATATGAGTGAAAATATAATAGAAGTTTCTGATTTGGAAGTGGTATATGAAACAGATCTTGAAACGGTAAATGCTATTAATGATATATCATTTAAACTTGGGAAGGGTAAGACAATAGGAATTGTTGGAGAAACTGGTGCTGGGAAAACAACTTTGGCTCTTTCAATACTAGACTTATTACCAGAAAGAACAGGCAAAGTTGTAAATGGTAGTATTAAATTTGACGGTATTGATATTCTTAATACATCAGAAAATGATATGCGAAAAATACGTGGGAATAGAATTGCAATGATTTTCCAGGATCCAATGACAAGTTTGAATCCAGTAATAAATATTGGTGATCAAATTGGTGAGGCTATTGCGCTACACAATCCAAAATGGTCAAAGCAAGAAGTAAATGATAGGGTGGATGAAGTACTTACACTTGTTGGAATTATACCAACAAGAAAAACTGAATATCCACATCAATTTTCAGGCGGTATGAAGCAACGTGTAGTTATAGCTATTGCCTTAGCATGTGAGCCGGAACTATTAATTGCTGATGAACCAACTACTGCATTGGATGTTACAATACAAGCACAAGTTTTAAAAATGATAGATGGCTTAAAAGATAGACTAAATACAGCTATGATTATGATAACGCATGACTTGGGAGTAGTTGCCCAAACATCTGATGATGTAGCTGTTGTATATGCAGGTGAGGTCGTAGAGATTTGTTCTGTTGAAGATATGTTTGAATCAGACAAACATCATCCTTACACTACAGGCTTATTTGGATCAGTACCTAAAATTAGGGAAAACACAAAAAGATTATCACCAATACCAGGTTTAATGCCAGACCCTACAAAACTGCCCATAGGATGTAACTTTAGTTCTCGTTGCAGTCATGTTATGGAAATTTGCAAGGAGAAAAATCCTGAGCTTATTAATGTAGGTGGAGACCATAAGATTAGATGTTTTTTATTTGATGATGAAGTAACTAGTGATAGGGGGGTGAAATAATGACCCAGGTTAATACACCATTAATAGAAACTGTTAATTTGAAAAAATATTTTGATGTTGGTAGTAAAAAACTCCATGCAGTTGATGGTATAAATATGAAGATTGAAAGAGGTAAGACAATTGGAGTAGTAGGTGAATCTGGATGTGGTAAAAGTACGCTAGGTAGAACCATACTACGCTTATTAGAACCAACAGACGGTGATATTTTATTTAATGGGGAAAGTATAGTTGATTATAATAAGCGTGAAATGAAAAAAATGAGACAAAAGATGCAAATGATATTTCAAGATCCTTATGCAAGTATCAATCCTCGTATGACCGTATCTGAACTTATAGCAGAGTATATGATTGTCAATAAGACCTTTAAGGGTTCCAAAGAAATATATGGAGAAGTAGGTAGGCTGATGGATATAGTGGGATTAGCAAGAAGAGTAGCTAACTCATATCCTCATGAACTTGATGGGGGAAGGCGTCAACGTATTGGAGTAGCAAGGGCATTGTCCTTATCACCTGAATTTATAGTTTGTGATGAGCCAGTATCTGCTCTTGACGTGTCAATTCAAGCTCAGATTTTAAACCTTCTTATGGATCTTCAAGAAGAATTTAATTTAACATATTTATTTGTTACCCATGACCTTTCAGTTGTTAAACATATTTCTGATGAAATAATGGTAATGTATTTAGGTAAGGCAGTAGAGCAAGCTCCTACTCAGAAGCTATTTGATAAACCAATGCATCCATATACAAGGGCTCTTTTACAGGCAATACCTGAACCAGATTTATCTTTAAGAGGTAAAGAGTTGAAGATTATAAAAGGAGAAGTTACAAGTCCTATAGATCCACCAGTAGGTTGTAGATTCGCTTCTCGATGCGAATATGTATTTGATGAATGTACTCAAAAAAATCCTGATTTTCTAGATACTGGAGATAAACATTTTGTCGCATGTCCATATTTTGTTAAAGGAATGGATAAAAAATAAAAAATATTAATTATAGATTTAGCTTTAATTATTTTATTACAAAAATAAAAGATGATTAAGAGGGAAACTATATGAAAAAGATTGATTACAAAGATGTGATATATAAATTTAAAAATAATATGCCCTATATAGACATAGTAAAACCTGGTGAAACTTTTCAAGTAGAAACAAACGATTGCTTTTTTCAACAAATTATTAATGAAGAACAGACCCCCCAGGAGATAAATCATGATATTCTAAATCCAGCAACTGGTCCTATTTATGTGGAAGGTGCTGAAATAGGCGATATTTTAGAAGTAAAAATTATAGATATTCAAGTAGAAGATAAGGGTGTCTGTGTAGTTGTAAAAAATGAAGGAGCCTTAGGAAACCAGGTTAAAGAACCTATAGTGCGTATTATTAACATTGAAGATGACCATGCTTTGTTCGCTGGTAAAAGAATACCGATTAATCCTATGATAGGGGTTATAGGTGTGGCTCCTCATGAAGATGACGGAGAATGGCAAACAAATAGCCCTTGGAAACACGGTGGCAACATGGATACAAAGGAGATAGTTAAAGGTACAAGCTTATATTTTCAAGTAGAATCTAAAGGTGGCTTATTGGCTCTTGGTGATTGTCACGCTCTTATGGGTGATGGAGAAGTATGCTTTACTGGACTTGAAATACCTGCGCTTGTTACACTTGAGGTAAATGTTTTAAAAGATAAGGCAATCAATTGGCCTATATTAAAAAGAGAAAGAGAAACTGTTATAATTGCTTCAGGGGATACATTGGAAGAAGCTATGTATACAGCAACTACAGAGGCCGTTAATTATATTTCCAAGGCTTTAAAGATCCAGTGGGAAGAAGCTTATATAATGGCAAGCTTAACAGTAGATTTGAGGATTTCACAAGTTGTTAATCCTAAATACACTGTAAGAGCAGCTATACCTAATAATATAGTTGAGACTGAAGAAATTATTAACATTTTGGAATAAAAATATTAAATCATATAATAGTTAATATGGAATTAAAAGAAGATAATCTTGCAACAAAATTATCTTCTTTTAATTTTAGGAAATTTAAGGCTTATTATTTAATTGAAAAAATGAATTATAAGAATAAATACGATAACAGCTAAAATTAATCCAATTGAAGCTCCTGCAATTAATATTATCCATTGTCGTCTTTTTGCTTTTTTATCAACTGGTTGTTCAAAATATTTTCTATAAATACTATCACCTCATTTACTTTCTTATGTCTATGTACATTAAATATACTAGAAATAATCTTAAAAATCAAATTAAAATAACAATGTTATACCAGATACTATTAGTAAAAAGTAGGTCAAGTTTATAAAAAACTTTTGATTCATTTTTTTATGTAAATAATTGCCAAAAGCTATTGCTATTAACAGGGGTAGAAAGGAATAAAGGCTTAATTTGACTACTTGTATTGTAATATTCCCAAAGTATAAATCCTGTGCTAGCATGTAAACATTTAAAATTATCCAAACAGGAGATAAGGTTGCCCTAATAGTTTCTTTTTCCTTCAAAACAGCCACTGCATATATGATTAATAATGCACCACCTGATAAAAACATTCCATGGATAATTCCAGCAATTAATAAAACTAAAGTCAGTCCAATGCCTGATAAAGAAATTTGTTTTTTAACAAATAACCCTTTTAGTGATATTAATATAATTAAGACTCCATATATCTTTGCAAGCCCTGAAGCCGGAAATACTGTAAAAATATATATTCCTCCAGTCATTCCAATAAGCATTAGAACTACAATTTTTAAAAGTTCTTTCTTATTAATGTCTTTATATGTCGAAGTGAATATTATAGTGCTTGCAATTATTGCAACAATATTTAGTATGCTTTTAGATTCTTGAACTCCTAATAATATCATAGATAAGGGCATAGCAAGCATAGTACCTGCAAATCCGGTAATTCCTTCCATAATATTAGCAAGAAGTACTATAGATAAAAATAATATTTCTTTTAAATTAACCATCCTTATGTCTCCTCTGTTAAAATGTCCTTGGAAAATTTGAAAAGTTCATTTTAAATTGTATTTTTAAATTGCCTATTTATAATTACATTTTTTAAAAGTTATGTATATATACTGTATTTATACTTAAAAGTTGTATAATGTAGCAAAACAATAATAGCTAATATAAAGCTAATATAGTATATAAATATGCCAAGCAAAAGGCTTGATAAATTATTTGACCGAATATAGAATATCAGAAAAACAAGCTAAAGTAAACCTTTATATATGGGTTAATATAGGGCCTTAAGAAGAATTAGTATATCCAGAAAAAGGTAATGGTTCTCTCCAAAAACATTTAAATAAAAAGAGATTTGCAAAAATTCAAACAATATGATATAATAACTCTAGTATAGAAGAATAAAATTTAATATTACTGAATTCATTTGATTAATGAAGCGGGGGAACCAATTTTTTGGGGTGAATCCTTTTTAAAAGGACGGGCGATACCCTTTGTCCGAATCCATCAGCTAACCTCGTAAGTATACTAAGGGCCAATCATGCTATGATGGTATTTAAGCCCATGGCATTTTTTGTACCCAAAAACCAGTTTATAAATAAAATAATATAAATAAAGGGGGAATTTTCCATGACAATAGAATTGAACTATTGTGTTATAGGAGCAGGAAATGGTGGTATGGCAATGGCGGGTTATTTAGCCATGATAGGATATGAGGTGAATCTATACAATAGAACCTTGGAGCATATATTACCCCTGATCAAAAAACCAATTATATCATTAACAGGAGCAGAGAAAGGCATTGGAAAGTTAAACAAAGTAACAAATTTAATGAAAGAAGCCATAAAAGATGTAGATGTAATTATGGTAACAGTTCCAGCTATGGGACATTATGAAATAGCTAGAGAAATGGCACCCCATCTTAGGGATGGACAAATAATAGTTCTAAACCCAGGCCGAACAGGCGGCGCATTAGAAGTATATGAAACTATTAGAAAACACAATTGTGATAAAAATATAATAGTAGCGGAGGCCCAAACTTTTATATATGCTTGTAGGGCTACTTCCAGTAACAGTGCACATATCTTTAGAGTTAAAAATGAAGTTACTTTGGCAGCAATACCTTCTATAAAAACTAATCATGTTATAAATCTATTAAAGAGATCTTACCCACAGTTTATTTCAGCAAAAGATGTATTAGAAACAAGTATCAATAATTATGGGGCAATATTTCATCCAGCTCCAACACTTTTAAATAGCGGTCATATAGAAAGAGGTGCACCTTTTGAATATTATACAGAGGGTATAACAAAATCCATAGGGGAGTTTTTAGAAAAAATGGATAAAGAAAGAGTAGCCATAGGTAAAGCTTTGCATATTGATACTTTATCAGCCAAGGACTGGCTATACGATTCCTACGGAGCAAAGGGATCCAATCTATATGAAACTGTACAGAACAACCCAGCATATCATGGATTGCAGGCACCAAAAGGATTAAATATAAGATATATATTTGAAGATGTTCCCTATAGTTTAGTGCCAATGGCTTCAATAGGAAGAGAATTAAATATAGATACTCCTGCTATAAATTCCATAATAAGTTTAGCAGAATTAATGATAGGCAAAGACTTCTACTTGGAAGGGAGAAATATTAATCGATTAGGATTAAGCGGATTAACAGTTTCAGAGATGCATGAAGTAGCTCAAACTGGCGAAATCCACATAAAAGGCAAGGAGGTAGTTGCTTGATGAAAAAAATTATTTCAGGAACTTTAGGTAATTGTGTACACGTGGCAGGTATTATGAATTATCTAAATTTAGCATCAAAAGAAAATTATAGTACAGAATTTATAGGCATAGGTAAAACAATTGAAGAATTAGTTCACCTTATAAAAACAAAAAAACCGGATATAGTAGCCCTATCTTACAGATTGACACCAGAACCACTTCAAAAAATCTTACAAGAGTTAAAAAATCAAATAGAAGAAAATGATTTAAAGAATATAAGTTGGATATTTGGTGGAACTGAGCCAACAAGTTTAGTAGCAGTGGAATCAGGAATATTTGAAAAAATATTTAATGGAAGTGAAGATGTAGATGAAGTTATAGCATATTTAAAAGGTATAGATTACTCCAATGAAGAATCCTATCCAAATGAAATAATAGCTAGAATTAAATCAAAATATCCTTATCCAGTATTAAGACATCATATCGGTTTAACTACTATGAAAGACACCATAGATGCTATAGAAAAAATTTCAGAAGAAAAGGTAATAGATATTATTTCCATTGCCCCGGATCAGAATGCTCAAGAGTTTTTCTTTGATCAGGAAAACATGGATAATAGACTAGACGGTGCAGGAGGGGTTCCTTTAAGGTGTGAAGCTGATTTTCAAGCACTTTATAATGCTGCTCAAAAAGGTAATTACCCATTATTAAGGTCCTATAGTGGAACAAAAAATATAATTCCTTTTGCTGAAGTATTAAATAAAAATATAAATAATGCTTGGTGTGCTGTACCCTTATTTTGGTATAGTGAACTAGATAAAAGAAGTTCTAGAAAATTAATAGACGCAATAAAGGAAAATCAAGAAGTAATGAGATGGCATGGTCATAGAAACATTCCAGTAGAGGTAAATGATCCACATCATTGGAGTTTAAGGGATGCCCATGATGCCATAGCTGTAGCAGATGCATATATAGTTGCATATAATGCAAAAAAAATGGGTGTAAAAGACTATATAGCACAGTATATGTTTAATGTGCCAGCAACTATTTCTCCAGAAATGGATTTGGGTAAAATGTTGGCAAAAATAGAACTAGTAGAAAGCTTAGTAGATGAAAAATTTAGTGTTTACAGGCAGGCTAGGGCAGGTCTTGCAAGTTTCCCATCTAACCTATATCAAGCCAAAGGGCAATTGGCAGCTTCAGCCTATTTAGCCATGGCAATAAAGCCTCATATATACCATGTAGTAGGATATTGTGAAGCCCACCATGCAGCCGAAGCAGAAGATATAATTGAGTCTGCAATGATAGTACGAGGAATATTAAAAAATGAATTCCTTGGTTCAATAAATATGGCTAAAGATGAAAAGGTACTAGAAAGAAAAAAAGTATTATTAAGAGAAGCAAATATGATAATACAAGCTATAAAATCATTAAACCCAGATAAAGAAGATCCCCTATCTGATCCAGAAACCTTAAACGAAGCAGTTAGAATAGGAATATTAGATGCACCACATTTACAAGGCTCGGAAATAGCTAAAGGTAAACTTAAGACCAGATTAGTAAGTGGAGCATTATATGCTTATGATGAAGACAATGGAAAAGTAATAGGAGAAGAAGAAAGGTTGAATAAACTTTTAAATGAAGCAGGATATGAGATGTTTCGCAAATCTTAAATTAAAATAAGAGAAATAATCAGAAGCTAAGTTAATTTAACTTAGCTTCTGATTATTTTAAATCTTAATTGTTGGTTAAATAAGATTTTATGTTGTCATTCCGAGTAAAACATAAGATTCTTGTTTTACTCAGAATGACACAACAATATTGACTCTTGTCATCCTGAGCTTGTCGAAGGATCTTATGTTTTAATGTTTTGAATTTAATTCACAATTCATAATTCCCTATTTAAATTTGCTTAAGCATATTATTCTATTGCAAAAAGAAACTCACCTTCACATGCCAACTTATCATCAACAAATGTTCTACCTTTACCAATACCTATGCTACCCCTTAACTTAACTATTTCAACTTCCATACGAAGGACATCCCCGGGGATTACCTTTTTCTTAAATCTAACCTTATTTATTCCCGCAAAATAGGCAGTTTTACCCTTGAACCTTTCGTCGGACATAAGGATTACTGCTCCTACTTGAGCCATGGATTCAACTATTAATACTCCAGGCATTACATGATTATCCGGAAAATGACCTTGGAAAAAAGGTTCATTTATAGTCACATTTTTATATCCTATACCTTTTATCCCTATTTCTTCAATTGAAACCTTATCTACAAGTAGAAAAGGATATCTATGTGGAATAATCCTCTTTATTTCTTCAATATTTAACATTTCATTCATGAAATTCCTCCCATTTCAGTCTCTATAGTAAAATTTTAATGATTGATTATATTCATATATTAATATATACTTATGTTTAATGTTTATTTCATATAATAATTATAATAAACTAAATTAGATTAATTTGCAAGAAAGCAGGGATAATTTTAAGGAGGTGATTAACTGAAAAAAATGGAAATACAATTAAATAGGAGGTGGCAAATGAATAAATTTGGTGTAGGTATAGTTGGTGTTGGAAGCTATGTTCCAGAAAACATTTTAACTAATCATGACTTATCTAAAATAGTAGATACATCTCATGAATGGATTATTGAAAGAACTGGAATAGAAGAAAGAAGAATAGCAGATGAAGGCATTGCAACTTCTGACATGGCAACTATGGCAGCAAAACGAGCATTAAAGGATGCAAATTTAAAGGCAGAAGAAATTGAACTTATAATCTTAGCCACAGTAACATCAGATTATGCTTTTCCTTCAACGGCCTGTATAGTACAGAAAAATTTAGGCGCAACAAATGCTGCAGCCTTAGACATAAATGCAGGATGTTCAGGTTTTATTTATGGAATGACTATGGGAGAAGCTTTTATTAAATCTGGCATGTATAAAAAAATATTAGTCATAGGAGCAGAAACACTTTCTAGAATACTGAATTGGCAAGATAGGAATACCTGTGTATTATTTGGAGATGGAGCAGGAGCCTGCATACTGGACAGGTGTCAAGAAGGATTTGGTATATTAGGATCAGACTTAGGTTCAGATGGTTCCAAGGCAGATGTTTTATTACAGCCAGCAGGTGGTTCAAGACTTCCAGCTAGCGTTGAAACAGTGGAGAAAAAACTTCATTCACTGGATATGAATGGAAAGGAAGTATTTAAATTTGCAGTTAGGATTATGGAAAAATCAGTAAAGGATCTTATGGAAAAGGCTAATTCTGATTTGAAAAATTTAGATTTCTTAATTCCACATCAGGCCAATATGAGAATAATAAATTCAGCATCTAAAAAGTTAAAACTTGATAAAGATAAAATATATGTTAATTTAAATAAGTATGGAAATATGTCAGCCGCTTCTATTCCAGTAGCTCTTGATGAAGCTATTAAAGATAAAAAGCTTAATAAAGGTGATAATGTAGTATTAGTAGCCTTTGGAGCAGGACTTACTTGGGCTTCTACCTTATTAAAATGGAATAGGGAGGAGATATAAATGTGGAATACTAGATTAACAGATTTATTAAAGATAAAGTATCCCATATTACAAGGAGGCATGGCCTGGGTAGCTACTCATGAATTGGCAGCTGCAGTATCAGAGGCAGGTGGTCTAGGAATCATTGGGGCAGGTAATGCACCAGGTGAGGTAATTAGGGAAGAGATAAAAAAAGTAAAGGAATTGACAGACAAACCCTTTGGGGTAAATGTAATGTTAATATCACCCTTTGCTGAGGATATTGTAGATATAATATGTGATGAGGGAGTTCCTGTTATCACTACAGGTGCAGGGAGTCCGGGGAAATATATAAAGAAACTTAAGAAGCACAAGGTAAAAATCATACCTGTAGTACCTACAGTGTCTTTAGCAGTGAGATTAGAAAGGCAAGGCGTAGATGGGCTAATAGTAGAAGGAACAGAATCAGGGGGCCATATAGGCGACTTAACCACAATGGCTTTAGTTCCTCAAATTGTAGATGCAGTAAGCATTCCTGTAATAGCAGCAGGAGGAATAGGAGACGGTAGGGGATTCTTAGGAGCTTTGGCACTAGGAGCAGAAGGTGTTCAAATGGGAACTAGATTTGTATGCTCAAGGGAAGCAAAAGTTCATGAGAATTATAAGGATGCCATAATAAAATCAAAGGATAGGGATGCACTAGTAACTGGGAGAAGTACTGGTCATCCAGTAAGAGCTTTAAAGAATAAGTTTATGAGAGAATTCCAAGAGTTAGAAAAAAGTGGAGCATCCTTTGAAGATCTTGAAGTATTAGGTTCAGGTAGATTAAGATTAGCAGTATTAGAAGGGGATATTGATAAAGGATCCTTAATGTCAGGTCAAATTGCAGGACTGATTAAGGATATTAAATCCTGTCAGGAAATTATAGAGGATATAGTTTTTAGTGCGGAAAAACAGTGGCAAAGTATTTCTCCAAATGAAAGGAGGAATACAGATGAGTAAGCTAGCTTTTATATTTCCTGGGCAAGGTTCTCAGTATGTAGGTATGGGAAGCGACTTTTATGATAGCTTTCAAGAAGCTAGAAATGTTTTTGATGAAGCAAATAAGGCTTTGAATATGGATCTTACAGGAATATGTTTTACTGGGACAGAAGAAAACTTGGGATTAACAGAAAACACTCAACCAGCTATACTAGCTACAAGTATTGCAATATTAAAAGCAATGGAAGCTAGAGGAATAAATTGTGACTATACAGCTGGACTTAGCTTAGGAGAGTATAGTTCCTTAGTAATGAGTCAGGTTCTAGATTTCAAAGATGCCTTAAGACTTGTAAAAGAAAGAGGTAAATTTATGCAGGAGGCAGTGCCTATAGGAGTAGGTGGAATGTCTGCTATACTTGGATTGGACCAAGATAAATTACCTATTTTGCTGAAAAATACTAAAATGTATGGGATTGTTGAAGTAGCAAACTATAATAGTCCAGGGCAAATAGTTCTTTCAGGAGAATTAAAAGGTCTTGAAGTGGCTAAGGAAGAAGCATTAAAGCTGGGAGCAAAAAAGGCAATACCACTTTCTGTATCAGCACCCTTTCATTCATCATTATTAGAGTCTGCAGGAGAAAAACTTAAAAAGGAACTTTCTTCTGTATCTATGCATGAATCAAAGGTTAAGATGGTGTCTAATGTAGATGGAAGGCTTTTAAATAATAAAGATGAAGTAAAATCAAAGCTAGTCAATCAAGTAAGTAATTCAGTTCTTTGGCAACAGTCAGTAGAACTTATGATAAATGAAGGTGTAGATACTTTTGTAGAATTAGGGCCTGGAAAAAGCCTATCCGGTTTTGTAAAGAGGATAGGAAAATCCATGGGCAAAAGTGTAAAAGCCATGAGTGTAAATGACGTGGCATCCTTTGAAGAAACAGTAAAGTATATCAAAGGAGGAAAGTAAATGTTAAAAGGAAAAGTAGCCTTAGTAACAGGTGGTTCTAGGGGAATTGGTGAAGCCATAGCTTTAGAATTAGCTAAAAATGGAGCAGACATAGCCATTAATTATAGAAGTAATAATGAAAAGGCAGAAAAAGTCTTAGAGGGAATAAAGGGCTTTGGCGTAAAAGCCATTGCTATAAAGGCAGATATATCAAAGGAAGAAGATGTAAAATATTTAATTAAAAACGTAGAAAATCAATTGGGAAAAATAGATATTTTAGTCAACAACGCTGGTATAACCAAGGATAACTTAGTTATGAGGATGAAAGAAGAAGATTGGCAACAAGTAATGGATGTGAATTTAAAAGGAACCTTCCTTTGTACTAAGTCAGTTTCTAGGCCAATGATGAAGGCAAGATACGGGAAAATAATAAACATTACATCCGTAGTTGGTATAATTGGAAATCCTGGTCAAGGAAATTATAGTGCATCAAAGGCTGGAGTTATAGGATTTACAAAATCTATGGCAAAGGAGCTTGGCAGTAGAGGCATAAGAGTAAATGCAATAGCACCAGGTTTCATAGATACTGAAATGACAGATGTACTAAGTGAAGAAATAAAAGAGACCATGCTAAATGGAATACCATTAATGAAATTTGGGAATACAAAAGATATAGCAAACCTAGTAGTATTTTTAGCAAGTGAAAGGTCAGACTATATAACAGGCCAAGTGATAAATGTAGACGGCGGAATGGTGATGTAAAACCGATGAATAGATAAAACCAGAGCGAAGCTCTGTCATTCCGAGTTTATCGAGGAATCTAAGCTTTTAAAAAGCAACAATTAACAAAGAAAACTAATATATTAAATATTAAATAAGTAGGGGCCTACCTTTGGTCGCCCCGAATAATAATACAATTGTCATTTGTCAATTAAAATAATAGGAGGAATATAAATGTTTGAACAAATTAGAAATATAATAGCTGAGGAATTGGATATAGAAGAGGTAGAAGAAATTACAATGGAAACTTCATTAATGGGTGACTTAGAAGCAGATTCTCTAGATGCAGTAGAGATAATGATGGCTTTAGAAGATGAATTTGAAATAACAATTCCAGATGAAGATGCAGAAGGATTTAAAAACATTGGGGATATAGTAAAATACGTAGAATCTAAAATAGAATAATCTCTTATAATTGGAGGTAAATATGAAAAGAGTTGTAATAACAGGATTAGGGGCAATTACCCCCATAGGAATAGGCAAGGATGAATACTGGAAATCTCTTGTATCTGGTAAATCAGGTATTGGATATATAACTAGATTTGATACGAAGGATTTTGATTCAAAAATTGGCTCGGAAGTAGAAGATTTTATTCCTACTGATTATATGGAGAAAAAAGAAGCTAGAAGAATGGATAGATTTTCCCAATTTGCAGTGGCAGCATCGAAGTTATCCATAGATGATGGGAAGATAGATTTAAATAAGATAAATTTAAATAGGGCGGGTGTAGTAGTAGGAGCGGGAATTGGTGGAATGGAAAGCCTAGAGAAAGAATTCACCAAGATGAAGGATAGGGGACCAAATAGGGTTAGTCCACTATTTATTCCAATGATGATATCTAATATGGCACCGGGGCAGATATCCATGGCCTTTGGACTTAAGGGAACTTCTATGGCTATAACAACAGCCTGTGCATCAGGAACTCATGCTATAGGTGAAGCCTTTAGGATGATTAAAGAAGGAAAAATGGACATAATACTTGCAGGCGGAACAGAAGCGGCCATAACCCCTATGGCAGTGGCAGGATTTTGTTCAATGAAAGCTCTGTCAACAAGGAATGACAGTCCAGAAAAGGCATCCCGCCCCTTTGACAAGGAGAGAGATGGTTTTGTAATGGGAGAAGGAGCAGGTATATTAATATTGGAAGAATTAGATCATGCACTTGCTAGGGGAGCTAATATATATGGAGAAGTAGTAGGCTATGGTTCAACTTCAGATGCCTTCCATATAACTCAACCAGATCCAGAAGCAAAGGGAGCAACAAGAGCAATGGAAATGGCAATAAATGAAGCCAATATAAATAAAAATGAAGTTGGATATATAAATGCCCATGGCACTTCAACTTATTTTAATGATAAGCTTGAAACCCTAGCAATTAAAAATGTATTTGAGGACTATGCTAAGGAAATAAATATTAGCTCAATAAAATCAATGACAGGACATTTATTAGGAGCAGCTGGGGGAATAGAGGCCATAGCAACTGTCATGGCAATAAAGGAAGGAATAATACCACCAACAATAAACTATGATAACCCAGATGAAGAATGTGACCTAAACTATACAGCAAATAAAGCAGTAAAAAGAGATATAAACTACGCACTATCAAATTCACTAGGATTTGGTGGACACAATGCTTCAATATTAATAAAGAAATATATGTAAATAGTGAAAGATACTCAAACAACAGGGACAGGTATTTTTGTTTGCCAAACAAAAAGACCTGTCCCTGTTGTTTGTTACAAAAAAATATTATTAATTCTTTAAATTGAATAAATAAGGGTAAATATCAAACAATAATCCTTATAAGTACACAATCAAATATAAGAAATTTAAATGATAGGAGAATATAAATCATGAAAACAAAAGATATAGGGTGGAATTTTGATAACAGCTATTTAAATCTTCCCAATGAATTCTTTTCTAAAGTTGAACCAAACCACGTAAGCTCACCACAATTAGAAATCCTTAACGATTCTTTAGCAAAAGAACTAGGATTAAATATAGGAGAATTGAAAAGTAAAGAAGGTATAGATATATTATCTGGAAACCAGTACCCTAAGGGAGCTGCTTCAATAGCCCAGGCCTATGCAGGACATCAATTCGGACACTTTACCATGTTAGGAGATGGTAGAGCCACCCTAATAGGAGAACAAATAACTCCTACAGGTAAAAGATTTGACATACAGCTAAAGGGATCAGGAAGAACTCCTTATTCCCGTGGTGGAGATGGAAGGGCAAGTCTTGGGCCTATGTTAAGGGAATATATAATTAGTGAAAGTATGTACAATCTAAGAATTCCAACAACCCGGGGATTAGCTGTAGTTACCACAGGCGATAGAACATATAGAGAAACCCCGCTTCCAGGAGCTATTTTTACTCGTGTAGCTAAAAGCCATATAAGAGTAGGTACTTTTCAATTTGCGGCAAGTTTTGGAGATACAGAAGATATCAAAGCAATTGCAGATTATTCTATCCAACGACATTTTCCAAATCTTAAAAATGAAGAAAATCCATATATAGGACTTCTAGAAGAGGTAATAAAAGTTCAAGGGGCCCTTATTTCAAAATGGCAGTTAGTAGGGTTTATTCATGGTGTAATGAATACTGATAATATGACTATTAGTGGTGAAACAATTGACTATGGGCCATGTGCTTTTATGGATAATTACGACTCTTCAACTGTATTTAGTTCCATTGATAGAAATGGTAGATATGCATATGGAAATCAACCTAAAATAGGGGCTTGGAATCTTGCTAGACTTGCTGAAACCCTATTACCTTTAATTCATAAGGATAAAGAACAATCAAAAAAAATTGCAGAAGAAGCTATAAATAGCTATAGTTATTTTTACAATAATAATTGGATTAAAGGTATGAGATTAAAGCTTGGTATACTAAGTGAGGAAAAAGAGGACGCAGATTTAATAGAGGAGCTTCTGAATTTAATGAGAAAATACAAATCAGATTTTACTAATACATTTGTTGCTTTAACTGAGGATAGTTTTAAAAGCTTAGAAGTATCAGGCCTATTTAGAAGTGAAGAGTTTGATAAATGGAATAATAAGTGGAGATCCAGATTAGAAAGACAGGAGAGTTCCTTAGAATTAATTAAAGAAACAATGAAAAATCATAATCCAATTATAATACCTAGAAATCATCAAGTAGAAAAAGCACTAGCATCAGTTGTTGAAAAGGAAGATTATACAAAATTAAACACTCTTCTTAAAGCTTTATCAACACCCTATAATTATGAGGAAGTGAATAAAGAATATATGAAACCCCCAGTAGCTACAAATATTCCATATAAAACTTATTGCGGAACCTAGCTGTAAGGGTTAGAAAAGAAGTTGCCAGAACTTTATAATTTTTAAATGTTTTTGGACGGTTTTTATGCCGTTCATTTTTTTATTTGGAATGAAATATATACAAAGCATAATGCAATATATAATTGACATTTGGACATAAATAGATTACAATTACATTATGGAGGTGGGAATTTGAGAAATGTAAAATTAAAGATGGCAAGAGTTGAAAAAAATTTATCCCAGGAAGAACTGGGAGATATAGTAGGGGTCACTAGACAGACTATTGGCCTTATAGAAGCGGGTAAATACAATCCATCTTTAAATTTGTGTCTAGCTATTTGCAGGGCAACAGACAAGACTTTGGATGATTTATTTTGGAGAGAGGAAGATGACGATGACTGGTAAGAAGATGGATGAAAGACAATCAAAATTATTAAACAAGGCAATGGCAGTCTCTGCAATATTTGCTTATATTTATTCAATTATTTTAATTATTTATAAACTCAATAAAACAGGTCATATAAAATCAGTATATGTGGA
>CAZWTU010000008.1:0-35857 GCA_964637035.1 uncultured Tissierellaceae bacterium | reverse complement strand
TGTAAAGCAAAGTGATAAACATACTATATAGTGTAGTTATAACTTTGCTTTTTTTTGGTGTCGTGAATTATAAAGAATGTGTCGTTAATGTTTCTGTCATCCTGAGCTTGTCGAAGAATCCGTCTTTGTCATTCCGAGGGAAACGAGGAATCTTAGGTCCTAAAACAAAGATCCTTCGTCGCAAGCTCCTCAGGATGACAAAATTATCATGTCACCTAATTCTACCGATGTTCATTACCAATGTCTTTATAATATCTAATTTTCCAAACTTGTGAATTTTAAATTAAATATGCTATAATGAAAGATAATATATAGACTAATAGAAGGGAAGTGGCTTCATGGAATTGGACAAGTTTGTAGACTTTAAGAAAAGGGTAGTTGAAAATATCTCCAAGGTAATAGTCGGAAAAGAAAAGGAAATAGAAATTATTTTAGTTGCCTTTTTATCAGGAGGACATGTACTATTAGAAGACATACCAGGTACGGGGAAAACAATGCTAGTAAAGGCCTTTTCAAAAACATTAGACTTGCCATTTAAAAGAATTCAATTCACCCCAGATTTATTGCCATCTGATATCACAGGTATCAATTTTTACAATCAAAAAACAGAGGATTTTCAATTTAGGCAAGGACCCTTGTTTTCTAATATAGTATTGACAGATGAAATAAACAGGGCGACGCCTAGGACACAGGCTGCACTACTTGAGGCAATGGAAGAAAAACAGATAACTGCTGATGGGACTACTAGAAAACTAGATATGCCCTTTATGGTATTGGCTACACAAAACCCCATAGAATCCTTTGGTACATTTCCACTACCTGAGGCCCAAATGGATAGGTTTCTTATAAGAATGAAAATGGGATATCCTAGTAAAGAAGAAGAAAAGATTATTATTAATAAAAATATAAGTGATCCATTAGAAAAAATAAAATCAGTAATCAAATTAGATGAATTAGCTTACATACTATCAAACGTGTCTAAAGTAACCATACAAGATGATGTAATGGACTATTTAGTAGAAATAGTAAGTGAGACAAGAAATAGAAATAACATTAGTTTAGGTGCAAGTCCACGTGGGTCTATTGCCTTATTTAAAGCATCTCAAGCCTATGCTGCAATGAATGCTAGGGATTACATACTTCCAGAGGATATAAAATTAATAGGGCCATTTGTTTTAAATCATAGGATAATATCTCCCAGTGCAAATAGTATAGAGGATGCAACAAGTTTAATCCATGAATTAATAGCTAGCATAGAAGTTCCTTTAGAAAATAAGGGTATATAGCTATGATTTGGTATTTAATAGCTTTACTTGTATTAATATTAGGAATAAATCACTTAAGTCTTCGGCTTGGTTTTATAAATTTAAACTATAAACTTGAAGTTGAAAAAGATATGGCAGAAATAGGTGAAGGAGTGGAAATATACTCTATAATAGAAAATGATAAACCTCTAGTAGTATCATATCTTAGGGTACATGAAAGATTTAGTAAAGGCTTTAACAGGAAGTCTAATATTTATAGTTTGTTTATCTTGCCCTATCAAAGAGTTAAAAGGACCTACAAAATATTTGGACTAGAAAGGGGAAAATACCCTATAAATCGTATTCATTTAGAGCTAGGGGATTTTATTGGTTTAAAATCTAAGGACTTAAAATTCCAGATAGACAAGGAAATAACTATATTACCAGAAAAGCAGGAACTTAAAGACACCATAGTTCCCATGGGCTCCTTAAATGGAGATATTTCTGTTAAGAGGTGGATCCTAGATGACCCACTTATGACCATTGGTATAAGGGAATATACTGGCAATGAGCCAGAAAGATTTATTCATTGGCCCTCTTCCTTAAGACATGGTGAATTAATGGTGAAAAGCTTTGATTTTACTACGGATAATAGTGTAATGATTCTTTTAAATATAGAAACCATGAAACCTTCTTTTAAGAGAATAGAGGGTGAAATAATTGAAGAAGCCATATCTATAACTAGGGCTGTAATGGAGGCATTCCAAGGATCAAAGATTCCCTATGGCTTTGCTTGTAATAGTTATAACTATGATTCATCCTATAAAAAAGGCCACCTTTATCACCCAGGATTAGGGACTAGCCATTTAAATAAGTTTTTAAAAATATTAGGGGATATGGATTATAAGGTAGGCACTTTCTTTAAAAATACTATTAAGGATATAATCAAGCTCCAGGCAAATTATAGTACAGTTGTAATTATTACACCCAGAATACTGGAAGACCATCTAGGCCCTATAAATTCCTTGAGTAAATTTGTTAGTAGAACAGTAGTTATATCCGTGGAAGATGAGTATTTAAATTCATTAAATAAAAATATAATTAAGTATAGGGGTAGATAATATGAAAGAAATAATTTTAATTGAAATAATATTCTTTGTTTCATTTCTATACTCTATAACAAGTATGTACTATACATTTACCCATTTAAATCAAATCTTGTTACTTTTTTTATGGACAATTGGAGTAGCCACATTCTATGGTATAAATAAGGAAAAATCCATAATATATAGGTTAAGTATAATATTATTACTTTTACCCTTATTGTATTTCAAAGGTGGAGGGCCAATGTATTTCATAGTTATAACGGGAATACTTGTTTTTTTATATGCTAAGACTTCACTTTATAAAGGAAATCATTATGACTATATTAGTAAATTTAAAGCTACTTTCACAATAACTATGGTGGCAATCTATATTAAATATATATATGGTGGGATAACAGAAACTCTAACTACAAGTGATTACCCTAGACCTTCCTTAAATTATGCGGGTCCATTTTTGATTATGTATGTTTTAACTTCAATAATATTGACTAGGTTAATAAGACATATTGAATTTAACAAGGATACAAAAAGTATCAGAAGGCTGAATATTAAATATTTAATTACCACAGGAGTAATATTTATAATAACTGTAGTTGAACAAATAAGGAATTTTATTACCATGGGCTTTAGTAAGATTGTAGATATAATGGCAATGATATTATTCTATCCTATGTATTGGATTACAAGATGGATAAACATTAAGACGGAGGATGCAGAATTAGTTGAGGAAATAGAAATTGGTGGCGTGGACCCATCCCTAGGAGAGTTTGTAGAAGGGGATATTGGTAGTATGATGGACAAACAAGGGCCTATGGATTTTACCATACTCAGGAGAATAGCAGGATGTATATTAGTTGTATTATTAATATATTTAGTATATAGACTCCTAGCTAAATCAAATAATAGGACTAATGACAACCTAGATTATATTGAGGAAAGGGAGTATATGGAGAAGACTAAAAGAAAAAAGGCTAATATATTCCAAAACATATTTTACCCTAAGGATCTTGGAGACCAAATTAGATTCTACTATAGGAAGTTTTTGAAAAAACTAGATAAGGCAGAAATTGAAGTTGGAAGCTCGGATACTTCTTTTGAAATAAATCAAAAGGCAAAAGCTGAATTTGGAGATCAAGTAGAGGAAATCAGAGATTTATATATTAATAGTAGATATGGGGAAAAAAGTCCCAATAAGGCTACAGTGGAGAAAATGAAAAATTTATATAAGGATTTATAGGATAAATATAAGCAAGGGGAAATAGGTGTAAATATACTATGAAGAAATCAACTTAAACACAATTATTAGAACTTATCATGTCTGGATATAAGTGGATTTAAATGTTATAATACATTCAGTTTTATTGAAGTAAACTAAAGAAAAGAGGATATAATTTGACAAATCACAAGGAAAGTATTTTTAAGAAACGATACGTAGTTATGATACTAGCCCTATTTAGTAGTTTTCTGTGGGGAAGTGCTTTTCCTGCAATTAAAGTAGGCTATAATTTATTTGAAATAAGTGGAAGTGATACTTATGGGAAAATACTATTTGCAGGATATAGGTTTTTCATTGCATCCATGATGATTTTAGGCTTTTGTATTTTAACTAGAAGGAAAATACAAGTAAGAAAACATGAAATAAAGGGACTTGTTTTGCTGGGATTGCTGCAAACAGCTATAAATTATACATTTTTTTATATAGGTGTTTCAAATACCAGCGGGACTAAAGGATCTATATTGGCTGCTACTGGGACATTGTTTTCTGTAGTCTTGGCTCATTATTTCTATAAGGAGGACAAGTTAAACAATAGAAAGATACTAGGATTGATATTAGGTTTTATAGGAGTAGTTTTAGTAAATATAAATGGTGGTTCTGTTGGATCTAGTTTTTCTTTGACTGGAGAGGGTTTTGTACTAATTGCAAGCTTAACAGGGGCCATGTCAGGAATATATACTAAAAAACTTGCAAAAAATATTGATACTTTTCTAGTCACGGCCTATCAATTGCTAATAGGTTCCGTTTTTTTAATCTTAGCAGGGTATTTAGGAGGAGGGGAAGTTGCTAAATTTACGGGGCAAAATATATGGCTATTATTATATTTAGCTTTCATATCCGCAGCAGCCTTTTCAATACAGACAGTTTTACTTAAACATAATGGAGTGGGGAGGGTAACCATATATAAATTCACAGTGCCAATATTTGGGACCTTACTTTCTTATATATTTTTAAATGAAAGATTATTGGGAGCCAATACTATCTTAGCTGTTACATTGGTATCAATTAGTATTATATTAATAAATATAGATAAAATGAAGGAAAAAAGTGGACCTTAAATATGGTCCGCTTTTTAGATTATTTGACTTTTTTTACCAGCATAATAATCCTTTTATATCAAACAATAAAAAGGAGTTTAAATATTATGGAGGTGGAAAAATGAAAAACAAGGCTAAGCCAGATGATAGAAGAGATAATGTGGATAAGATACAATTTAATATAAATCATACTATTACAAACCATAGGCAGGCAGAAGAAATGATAGAAGAATCAGATGACCCAAAGCTAAAAAAAGACCTAAAAGAAAAAAATAAAAGAAGAGAAGAATCTTTAAAGTCAATGAGGGAAGAAATAAGAGATGAAGCAATAGCAAAAGAAAATAACTATAAATAAAGTAGATAAGATAGACATAGAATGCTAAAATTCTATGTCTATTTTATGCCTAATTAAAATTAATCAGGGTAAAATTTACACGTTAAATCTAAATAATACAATATCTCCTTCTTTTATAATATAGTCTTTGCCTTCTATCCGGACAAGTCCTTTTTCTCTGGCAATTGTCATGTTTTTATTACATCTCAACAAATCCTTAAATTCTATGACTTCAGCTTTTATAAAACCTCTTTCCATATCTGTGTGTATTTTTCCAGCAGCTTCAGGAGCTGGAGTCCCCTTTTTTATAGTCCAAGCCCTTGCTTCATTAGGATTCATTGTTAAAAAACTAATCAGGTCTAGTAAGTTATAGCTGGCATGTATAAGTTTATCAAGGGTTGAACTATCAAGACCTAATTCATCTAAAAATTCAATTCTTTCTTGGGGATTAAGTAGAGATATCTCTTCTTCTATTTCAGCACTAACATCAATAACCTCTGCCCCTTCTTTATTAGCTAGGGATTTTACCTTTTCTACATATTCATTAGATTCTCCTGATAGCAAGTCATCTTCTGATATATTTGTTGCATAGATGACAGGCTTAGAACTAAGTAAATTAAAGGATTTCAAGATTTCATCTTCCTCATTTGATAATTCTAATCCTCTTATGGATTTACCATTTTCTAAAAGGTCTAATATTTTTTTGATAAGTTCTAGCTCAGTAAATAAAGACTTATCACCCTTAGCCATTCTTATGGTTTTTTCTAATCTTTTTTCCAAAACTTCTATATCAGAAAATATTAATTCAAGATTTATAGTTTCAATATCTCGAATAGGGTCTATATCACCATCTACATGTACAACATCAGGGTTATCAAAACATCTAACCACATGTATAATGGCTTCAACTTCACGTATATGGCCTAAAAATTTATTGCCAAGTCCTTCCCCCCTACTTGCTCCCTTTACAAGTCCAGCAATATCATAAAATTCAATAGTAGTAGGTGTTGTTTTTTTTGAATTATAAACTTCTGTGATTTCTTCCAATCTATTATCTGGTATAGCTGCTACTCCAACATTAGGTTCTATAGTGCAAAAAGGGTAGTTTGCTGACTCTGCACCTGCCTGAGTTATTGCATTAAATAATGTACTTTTTCCCACGTTTGGTAGTCCTATGATTCCAAGTTTCATTTTAATTTCCTTTCTATATTAAAGTTGTCCATAGTTTTATTTGATTCCAATACCATTATAAAAGATATCTTGATTTATTTCCACATTATCTCAGGGTAAATATTATTCACTTATAAGTGATTGTTATGATGCATAAGACTTTATTATTATACCCGGGTATGGTTATATGTTAAAATATAATCAATAAGAGAGGTGTTGGATAAGTGAAAAAGTTAAAAGGGGATGAAAAAATGAAAAAGAATCAAGTATGGATAGGTATGATTTTAATTGTTGCTATGATATTTTTTGGTGTGTTTTTAAAGGGGAAAAATGAAACATTGACATTATTTTTAATTACTGGATTAGCATTAGGTTATATACTTACTAGGTCCAGATATGGCTTTGCAGGCGGAATAAAAAAGATTTATTTAACTGGAGATGGGAGTTTAACAAAGGCTATACTTTTATTATTCGCCTTATCAATAATAGGAGTAGCAGGAGTACATTATGGAGCAGCTAGTAAAGGAGCGGTTATAGCTTCAAAGGCTGTAGAAGGCAGTAGTATAATTCCAGGATCTCAATTTATTAGAGGAACAAGTCTTCTAACCATTATTGGAGGGTTGATATTTGGAATAGGAATGATTCTAGGTGGGGGTTGTGCTTCAGGTTCATTAACGGATTCTGGTGAAGGGGCTAGCAGGGCTTGGATAGTAGTTGTATTTTTTTCTTTAGGTGGAATTCTAGGACATTGGATGCTTCCTACACTAGACACTACTTTCCTTGGTACAACAACGACTCCATCAATATATCTACCTGATTACTTTGGATATTTTGGGGCTGTGGTCATATCATTACTAGCTTTATTGGCTATTTATGCAATAACTAAGACTTATGAAAACAAGAGAAGAGAAGAAGGATCTTTAGTGGAAGACACTTATGAAGATATGGAAAAACCATTAGAAAAAATAGGGAATACTAATTTCTTTTCCTATGAAACTTATCATAAGTTCTTTGTAGAGAGATGGTCATTTTATACAGGAAGTATTTTAATTTCTCTTATGTTCATATTTATAATGACAACAACAGGATCAAGCTGGGGAGCATCTGGACCTTACACCTATTGGGGAGTATGGGGCTTGCAAAAACTTGGAATCACTTTTTCCAACCCTGCTTTTGCCGGAGTAGTTAAAGGAGTTGAAGATGGTCTAATAAACAATGCATCTTCCATAAGGAATATAGGTATAATACTTGGTTCAGCTATTGCATTTTTAATGGCAGGTAGATTTAAATTTGACTTTAATTATAAACTTAAAGATATAGGATTTTATGGCCTTGGTGGATTATTAATGGGTATAGGTGCGAAAATAGGTAGAGGTTGTAATATAGGTGGCTTATATTCAGGAATAGCTAACTTTTCATTATCTGGATGGTTCTTTATGCTAGCTTTAGCTGTAGGAGGAGTTATAGGATTAAAATTATTTGCAGGAATGACAAATGCAGCGCCTAGACAAGTAGAAAGAGCTAAGTAGGATTAAATAAGTAAGGAATGTCTGGGAAGACATTCCTTATTAATAACAAAAGCATCGTTTTTTAGATAATACAAACTTTTTAAATCTTTCTTCGTGCTTTGTAAAATTATGATTTTCTCTATGAGCAAAGTAATAGTTAAATTTAGTATCTAAATCTTGGACATTTATTTTTTTAATAGTATTAGATCTTAATTCCTGGCGGACCACTATTGCTGGTAAAAAAGCAAAACCATGGCCTGATGTAATAGCAGATTTTATAGATTGGGAAGAATTTATTGTCAAACTTGTATTCAAATCATCAGTACTAATATTATGTTCTTTAAGACTCTTGGATAGTATTTTTCTGATACTAGAGTCTTCATCTTGTATAATCAATGGAATGTTTTTTAAATCGTCTAAAGCAATTTGACTATATTCTACTTTAGGATTAGAAACTAAAACTAAGTTATCCTCTATTAGTGGATGCATGGAAAGTCCTGGAACTTCATATTTAGAAGTCAATACGCCCATATTAGTTTGGTGGTTTATTAGTTTATTGATTACATCTTTACTACTACAAACTTCAAGGGAAACCTTTAAATCTGGATGTATTTCTTTGAAAGTATATATACTACAGGGAAGAACATAGGCCCCTAAGGAATTACAGGAAGATATAGAAAGAAAAGTATCTTTTGTTTTTAAATTCTTTAAGTTATTTTGGATAGTGTTTTCTAAGGATATCATGGTAGAAGCGTGTTCAAAAACCACCTTGCCTTCTTCGGTTAGTTGGACACCCTTATTGCTTCTAGTTAAAAGTTTGGCTCCAATTTCATTTTCTAGACTTTGAAGCTGCATACTTAAGCCAGGTTGGGTTAAATGGAGTTTTTTAGCAGCTTTTGAAATGCTATTTGACTCTACTATTACAAAAAAAGATTTTAAATAATCTAAATTCACAATATCACGTCCTTATTACATTAAATTATATCACATAAACAAATATATATTAATAAAAATATTATGGGAGGTTTTAAAATGAAAAAGAGAATTTTAGTGGTTGGGGGAGTTGCTGGTGGTGCATCATCTGCAGCCAGAGTTAGAAGACTTGATGAAAATGCAGAAATAATAATGTTTGAAAAAGGGCCCCATGTTTCATTTTCTAATTGTTCATTACCATTTCACTTAAGTGGAATAGTTGAAGATCAGGAAGATTTAGTTATGGTCCAACCTGATGATTTTTACAATAATTATAGAATAGATGCAAGGGTTTATAATGAGGTTACTTCCATTGATAGGGAGAATAAACTAGTAAATGTAAAAAATATTATTACTGGGGAAGAATATAGTGAGAAATACGATAAATTAATACTATCTCCAGGGGCAAGACCCATTGTTCCGCCCTTTGAAGGCATACAAGATGTAAATATATTTACCATTAGAAACGTTGTAGATATTGCTAAATTGAAAACCTTTATGACAGATAACAATTCAAAGGATATTACTGTAATAGGTGGAGGATTTATAGGTATTGAAACTGCTGAAAACTTAAAGATGGCAGGATTCAATGTAACAATAGTAGAGGCTATGAATCAAATAATGAGACCCTTTGACTTCGACATGGTACAGGTGCTACACAAAGAAATTCACGATAAGGGAATTAATTTAATTTTGGGAGATAAGGTATCTAAGTTTGAGAAAGATACTGTAGTTTTAGAGTCAGGGAAAAAACTTAAGGCAGATGCAATTGTTATGGCAATAGGTGTTAGCCCAGAAACCTCATTGGCTATGGATGCAGGTTTAGAATTAGGGAAGACCGGTGCTATCCAGGTAAATCAAAATTTTAGAACCAATGACCCAGATATATATGCCTTAGGAGATGCCATAGAAGTTTATAATAGATTGCTTCACAGTCAAAGTAAATTGGCTTTAGCTGGACCGGCTCAAAAACAGGCTAGGGCAGCGGCCGATCATATATATGGTAGACCAGTACACAATACAGGAGTTATAGGTTCATCTGTAATACAAGTATTTGATTATAATGGAGCTTCAACGGGACTTACAGAGGGCTTGATAAAGGCTACTAATATGCAGATAGATTATGACACAGTTCTAATAATCCCTTCTGATAAGGTAGAGATTATGCCTGACAGTGCTCCAATGCATTTTAAGTTAATATTTGAGGTACCTACAGGAAGAATACTTGGTGCCCAAGCTATAGGTAAAGGAAATGTAGATAAGAGAATTGATGTAATAGCTACGGTTATCAAGTTTAATGGTACTCTAGAAGACCTTAAAGATTTAGAACTATGTTATGCACCACCATTTGGAACTGCTAGAGATATAGTAAATTTCGCAGGCCTAGTAGGATTAAATATAATACATTCATGTTTCAAACAAATACATGTCCATGAAGTAAGAGATTTAGTTGAAAAAGGTGGTTACTTTATAGATGTTAGAGATAAGGAAGAGTATGACCAAGGTCACTTAATTAATGCTGTAAATATACCATTAGGGGAATTAAGAGATAGGGTAGATGAAATACCTAGAGATCAACCAGTATACCTACATTGTAGAACAGGCCAAAGATCTTATAACGCAGTAACTGCATTACAACACTTAGGATATACAAATGTAGTTAATGTTTCCGGTAGTTTTATGGGGATATCCTTCTTTGAATTCTATAATGACCAAGTTTTAGATAGAAAACCAATAGTAACAGCTTATAATTTTGAATAGAAAATAAAGTCTTAAAATAAATCCTAGATAGACTATGCGAATTTTATTTGCTTTTGCATAGTCTATTTTTTGCAAAAATAAATAATAAGGTGATTTATATGAAAGAGGGTTTGAGAAGAAGAGATGTATTTGCCATAGTACTAGGTTCCATAATAGGATGGGGTTCCTTTATGTTGCCTGGTAATAAATTTTTAAAGGAATCTGGTATTATAAATACTTTTATAGGATTGTTCGCAGGGGCACTTTTTATTATAATCATAGAAAGTTCTTACAGGGTAATGTTAGATAACCTAAGGGATGAAGGTGGGGAGTTTACTTACACCTATGATCATATGGGAGAAAAACATGGATTTATAGTAGGTTGGGCCTTGTCCTTAGCCTATCTAACCATGGTCCCATTTAATGGAACAGCCTTTGCATTAGTAATTAAAAAGATATTTGGAAGTGTTTTAGAATTTGCTTATTTATATAAAATTGGGGGATATGAAGTTTTTTTGGGGGAAGTTATAGTTTCATCCTTAGTAGTCCTCTTATTTGCCTATATTAATATTAAGGGGATAAAAGAAACTTCAAAAACCCAAAATATAATAGTTTTTACCTTAGTTGTATCTGTTTTTTCTGTTTTTATAGCAATGTTTGCAAGTGTAGACAAAACAAACTTATTAAATAATTATATATTAGATTATAAATTTAACTTAGGTCAAGTTCTAAAGGTACTTGCCATAACCCCCTTTGCCTTTGTGGGTTTTGATGCTATTCCCCAACTAAGTAAGGAATTCAATTTTTCTTCAAAGTCAGCTTCTTTTATAGCTATAGTATCCCTTTTAATAGCCAGCTTAGTTTATAATATATTAAATATAACTACTGGTCTAGCATTTTCAGCTACAGAGGCCTTTGCAGAGGATTGGGCCCTTGGAGCAGGGGTCTTGAACAACTTAGGATATGTATGGTTGTTTATCCTAGTCCTAGGCTTAGGAGGGGCAGTGACTAGTGGTATCAATGGATTTATGTTAAGTACTGGCAAGTTAATGGGTGCCATATCAAAGAAAGGAATTTTACCCAAGTCATTTGGCCAAGTCAACAAAAATGGAGTATTTAAAAACACAATAATATTTACAACGATTATTAGTTTAATAGCTCCTTGGTTTGGAAGAGAGGTAATTCTTTGGATTGTAGACATGGCCTCCTTAGGTGCAGCTGTTGCTTATCTTTATGTATGTATTGTTTCTTATGGCAAGGGAAAAACAAGATATAGAAAAGTAATGTCTATTTTGGGAATCATAATAAGTATTAGCTTTGTAGCTTTATTACTCATACCCGGTTCTCCAGCAGCTTTAGGTATAGAGTCCCTAATTGCTTTAGGAATATGGATAGTTCTTGGATTTATATTCTATGTTAAGGTATTAGTCTAGGGGCTAGCTTTGCTGGCCCTATTATTCACCTTGCATAATAGGTTATGACTATGATATAGTATTCTAGATGTAAAGGTAACTTTTATTTAGGAAGGGTGGTGTATTTGAAAAATGAAAAGAACCTAGCCTTATTATCAGGCGGGTTATTTACACTTATATTTGGCTTTTCTTTTATGTTTAGTAAAGTTGCATTAGGACTTATGACTCCTATAGAAATGATTTCCTATAGATTTCTACTTGCGGCCTTAGTTTTATATGGAGCTAAATTACTTAAGTTAATAAAAATAGATTTAAAAGGAAAAAATATTAGAATAATTTTACTCTTGTCCTTGGCTGAGCCTGTTGTATATTTTATATTTGAAAGCTTAGGGTTAAATTTAACTTCTTCCTTTGAGGCAGGACTTATGATATCCTTAATACCAGTAATTACGGCAGTATTTTCTATTATATTTTTAAATGAGAGGTTAAAGCCAATTCAAGTGTTTTTTATGTTAATGTCCCTTGGGGGAGTTTTATTTATAAATTTAATGAAGGAAAAAATTAGTTTGTCAGGAAATATATTGGGAATTATATTTTTATTAATAGCAGTTTCTGCTTCAGGATTTTATAATATTGGGTCTAAAAAGGCATCTACTTCCTTTACTCCAGTTGAGATAACCTATGTAATGATGTGGGTAGGGGCTATATCTTTTAATTCAATATTAATTATAAACAATTTGATAAAGGGTACAATGGCCAGCTATTTTGCACCATTGATAAGTTGGCAAGCTGTAATTCCAATACTTTACTTAGGAATTTTATCATCCATAGTTGCATTTTTCTTAGTAAATTATTCCATAGCTAAAATGAAGGTATCACAGTTCTCAGTATTATCTAATATTACAACTATGGTTTCTATATTCGCAGGGATCTTTATATTAAAGGAAAGCTTTTTATGGTATCATATAGTTGGGTCCATATTGATTTTATTAGGAGTATGGGGAACTGTATATTTTGGTGAAAAGGATGAATTACCTTTAATAAATGATATATAATAAAGAGGCAATAGATTATTGTCTCTTTTGACTTTTTAATTAGTAGAGATGGAGTGATAAATTGTGGATGGAAAAAATAGTGATAAAAAACCACTATATGATATAGAAAGAAGTATAATAAAAACTTATAGAAAGCATATATGGGCTAGGTTTATTAAGGCAATAAGAGAATACGACCTAATAAAAAATGGAGATAAAATTGCTGTTGCCATATCTGGGGGAAAAGATAGTCTACTACTTGCAAAGCTTTTTCAAGAATTACACAAACACGGGAATAAGAACTTTGACCTAGAGTTTATAGCTATGGATCCAGGCTATAAGAAGGAGATAAGGGAACTTTTAGAGGAAAACTGTAAATATTTAGATATACCAGTTCACATATATGATGCTAATATATTTGAGGTGGCTGATGAAATCGCAAGAGATAACCCCTGTTTTATGTGTGCAAGAATGAGGCGAGGGGCTTTATATGGAAAAGCTCAGGAACTTGGATGCAATAAGTTAGCCTTGGGTCATCATTTTAATGATGTAATAGAAACTACTATGTTAAATGTATTGTGTTCAGCTAACTTTAAAGCCATGATGCCAAAACTAAAGGCAAAAAATTTTAAAAATATGGAATTAATAAGACCTATGTATCATATAAAGGAAGAATACATAGAAAGATTTATAAAGAGTAGTGGAATCCAGGCCTTAGATTGTGCTTGCACTGTGGCAGCAAAGAAGACTGGCAGTAAGAGGTATGAGGTAAAGGTGTTAATAGAAAGTTTAAAGAAGAATTTTAAGGATGTAGATATGTCCATATTTAGGGCAACTGAAAATGTAAATATGGATGCTATAATTGGATGGGAAATGGACGGAGAAAGGCATTCATTTTTGGATGAATATTAAAGATAGATTAAGAAAAACTAAGGGAAGAAGGATGGTGATAATATGACTACATTTATAGAATTAGGAATTAGTAAAGAAATAGTGGAAGTATTAAACAATAGTGGAATAAGAGAGGCTACTCCTGTTCAGGAAGAGTCCATAGGTGAAATATTAAAGGGTAGAGATGTAGTAGCTCAGGCCCAGACTGGAACGGGTAAAACCCTTGCTTTTTTACTTCCTATGATGGAAAAAATAGATTTAAGTAAATTCCATACCCAAGGTCTTATAATAACTCCAACTAGGGAGCTGGCTCTTCAAATAACTAATGAAGCAAAGAAATTAGTTGAAGGGAAGAATATAAGTATATTAGCTGCCTATGGTGGCCAAGATGTTGAAGCTCAAATTAGAAAGTTGAAGAATGGAGTTCATTTAGTAATAGCTACTCCAGGAAGATTACTAGACCATATAAGAAGAAAAACAATTGATCTTGGAAAATTGGACTTTTTAGTATTAGATGAGGCTGATGAAATGCTTAGAATGGGATTTTTAAATGATGTGGAATCTATTATAGTAGATACACCAAAAACACGTCAGACTATGTTGTTTTCAGCAACTATTCCCAATGAAGTAAGAAGCCTAAGTAAAAGATTTATGAAAAATCCCTTGCAAATTGAAATAGAAGGAAAAAATGTAACCTTAGATGAAATAGAACAAATAGTCATTGAAACTTCAGATAGAAGAAAGTTAGATGTACTTTGTGGATTGATAGATGAGTATAGACCTTATTTAGCTATTGTCTTTTGTCGTACAAAGAGAAGAGTATCTGATCTAAATAATGAGCTCCTGGCAAGAGGATATAATTCAGACGAACTTCAGGGAGACTTAAGCCAAGCTAAAAGGGAAAGAGTAATTAAAGACTTTAGAACTGCTAAGTTGCAAATTCTTGTAGCTACAGATATAGTGGCCAGAGGAATAGATGTAGAAGGGGTAACTCATGTAATCAACTATGATATACCAGAAAATGTAGATAGCTATATTCATAGAATTGGTAGAACAGGAAGAATAGGAAACCTTGGAATGGCTATTACCTTAGTAACAGATAGGGATAGAGATGATTTAGCTTTAATCCAAAGAAAGATAAAAAAAGATATAGTAGAAAAAACAGTAAAGAAAGAAAAACTTAAACCAAGAATTAAAGATAAGGTAGAGAAAGACAAAGAAGATAAAAAAGATGGGAAAAACAAATCTAAAAGAAGTAAATTTAAAGAAGCAAAAACCACCACACCTAGATATGCTAAAAAAGGCAAGAATAAATCTAGGAGAAAGAGATAAACCCAAACACTAGGGACGGGTCTTTTTGTTTGTAATTAAATATAGACTAGTAGAATATGATAGGACCTTATAAGAGCAAAACAAAAGAGGGGGAAATATAAATGAAATTAATTTTGAGGAATGTGAATGGAATTTGTGGATGGGCTAAAAAGGGATATTCAGGAATACCTGCTTCTGACTATAGCCCTGTGGGGTTAGTAGTGTGAGAAAGATAGGTCTAGGTTTTTCTAGACTGTTTGTAGGATATTTTGTTAGTGCTTTAGGCATGGTAATGACTATTAATGCCAATATTGGGGTTAGTCCTTGGGATGTTCTACACCAAGGCATAAGCAAGGTAAGTGGTTTAACTATTGGAAGGGCAAATATTATAATGGGATTATTAATAATTATTTTAGATGTAATTTTAGGTCAAGACATAGGCTGGGGAACCTTGTTTAATATGATATTCATAGGAACATTTGTAGATATACTTATGCTGAATAATTTAGTCCCCATGTTTAATAGCTTTTTACCAAGTTTGCTTATGATGCTTTTAGGTATGTTGGTATTAGGTTATGGGGTATTTATTTATATTGGTGCAGGATATGGAGCAGGACCTAGGGATGGTCTTATGGTGGCTTTAAATAGAAAGACTAAAAAATCAATCAGATTTGTGAAAAATTCTGCTGAGATATTGGCTTTAACAGTAGGTTATTTTCTTGGTGGGTCAGTAGGTGTAGGAACAGCAGTAATGGCAATAGGTGGGGGATATTTCTTTCAATTTGCCTTTAAAACAGTAAATTTTAATATATCAGAAGTAGAACATAGATTTATTAAAGATGATATAAGATATATCAAAACTTTATTAAAAGAGAAAAAACTAAAAGATGAGGCTTAAGCTCATCTTTTTTGCCTTTACAGTTCAATAATTTGATTTCTTTTAACTAAATCCACAATTTTAGTATGAGAATCTCCTATCTTGTGGATAAAATCAGAGGAAACATAAAAGTTATCCCCAAAATGCATTGGAAATAAAAACTTTGGCTTAATAGTTTCTATAAAATACTCTCCAGTCAAACTAAAGGCTTCTCCAAGCCTAGGATCTACTGGAACAAAAGCTATATCAATATCAAAGGGGATCAATTTATTTACCTCATCTTTAAATTCCTTTTCCATTCTAATCTTCTCATCCATAGGATCATTTTCCCAATGCCACCAATTTAAATCTCCAGCGTGAAATACATTTAAATCCCCTATATTAACAAGAAAAGATAAACCTAAATCTGTAGACCCAAAGGACTTAATATTTATACCATCCAATTTTAAATCTTCATAAGGCTCCATAATATATATATTTTCCATTTTAGACTCTATTTCTATATCAGAACTTAGGACATAGCTTATATCTTTAAAATTTTCATTCCATTTAAATATTTCATCTGTATAATGATCTTCGTGACCATGAGATACAAATACTATTATTTTCTTATCTTTCAAAGATATATCACCCTTATAATAATCAAATATAAGGAAATAATCTTTTGTTTCTAAGGTAAATCCACTATGAAATATATGGTCTACCCGAACATCTAGTTTTTTCAATATATCAGCTCCCTTAAATCTCTATAGTAAATGATACCCCATTCTCTTCATTTATAGCATAAATCTTAGAATTATGATTTTTTAAAACCCTATCAACAATTGCTAGGCCTAAACCAAATTCCCCCTTGTGTCCTTTATCAAATTTATTGAATAAATTGTTAATCAAATTATCTTCTATTTTTGGACCGTCATTCCATATTCTTAGGTAGGTATTATCATTGCTTTGTTTTAAGGAGATTTCAATATTATTTTTTGCATACCTTATTTGATTATCTATAAGATTTTCTATTACAACCTTCCACTGGTCCGGGTCACCTAGAATATTAATGGGTATCAAATCTAGTGTCCACTTAATATTTGGATTTTGCCAGGCAGTTTTATCTATTACTTCATTAATTAATCTATCTAGTGAAATAGGTGTATTATCCAACTCATGATTAGATAGGTAATCCAATTTAGTTAAGTAAAGTAAGTTTTTAACCTTTCTCTCTAATCTTTCTGCTTCCTCATCTATAATAACAATAGAGGAATCTAAATCTCCCTTGGGGTAGATGCCATCCTTAATAGATTGTGTAAAGCTTCTAATAACCATTACTGGGGTTTTTAATTCATGGGAAACATGCTGTAAGAAAGATTGTTCAGCTTCGTCTTGACGTATCAATTGTTTTCTAAGATGTTCTATAGAATCCCCTAATTTACCTATTTCATCCTTTCTAAGAATATTAACCGGTTGATCCCATTGGTTATTTGCTAAACGTTCTACTTTCTTTTCCAAATCAACTAAAGGTTTAGAAATATATCTAGACAGTAATATGGAAGGTGCCCATGAAAATATTAGAATAAAACCCATAACCAAAGTAAGTCTTGTAAAAAGCGTGTCTACTAAATCCTCCCTATAGGAATCACCCATAAAGGAAATCAAATATGCATTCTCTCCAAGGGCTTTACCCTTAGTAATAATATAAAAGATTTTTTGTTTTCCTATATTTCCCGTGTATTCCTTACTAATTTCTTCTTGAAGGAAAGCTTGATCCCTGACTTCATTTAAGAAAGCCTTAGGGACTGAAGAGTCTAATATGGCTTTATTGTTATAAAGAATAATATGATTTACAGTTCGTATATTATTTAAAATTTCATTATTTTCACCAAAAAAATCTGGTCCAAGATAATCTCTATATATATCACCAGAAAACTGGTTGAAAACTAAATCTTGGGCTGCATCTATTGAGGCATAGACCTCTTTTGTAAAAAAACTTCTTAAGGTACTTGGCAGTACAAAAGAAAGTAAAAGAAATATAGATAGTGTAATAGCAGCAATGACTATCCAAATTTGTAACCATAGGGGCCGATTTTTCATGATTTATTCACCCTATACCCATATCCGTAGACAGTTTCGATATTTAATTTAGGCATCTTCTTTCTAAGCCGGCGGATTAAATCATCAACAACCCTATCAGAGCCAAAATAATCATTGCCCCAAATATAATCCAAGATTTGTTCACGAGAAAGGGCAGCATTAATATTTTTGGAAAAATATATTAATAGTTCATATTCTTTTGAAGTAAGATCTATTAGTTTATCTTTGTAAGTTACCAATCTACTATTTTCATCCACTATATATGGGGGGATATTTTGTATTTTGGAACCCTTGTTATAAGCTTCAAGAATGTTTTTAGCTCTAATAACTAATTCCCTAGGTAAAAAAGGTTTTGCTAAGTAATCCTGACTACCTAATTCTAATCCTAGGACCCTATCTATGTCAGCGTCTCTGGCAGAAATAAAAATCACGGGAACATTAGGAGTAGAGGACTTTATATCTCTTATTAACTGATAACCGTCTATATCTGGTAACATAATATCCAAGATCCAAAGGTCAGGAGGATTACTAATATTATCCTTAGCACTTTCCCCATTTAAAAAAGAGACTACATCCCAAGCTTCTTTACGCAAATAAGAGGAGAGTACTAAGTTTAAGTTTTTATCATCTTCTACCAAATAAATTTTATAAGACATTATATGACCACCTTTAAATATTATACTTTATTAATATATATTATAACAAATATAAAAGGAAAAAAGTCAAATCTCACAAAAATACCATAATTAAACCATATTGTTATCATATTAGGGATATATAATATGGGTATAGAAGTAATAAGAGTAAAAATAGGAGGAATGATACTATGGATGGTAACTACAATAACAATAGACCAGATGAAGAATACAAAGAAACTTCATCTATAGAAGAGGAAGAACATGGTAAAAGTAAAGAAAAAATTTATATTGGTGAAGACTACAGGGAACCAGTAGGAAAGAAAAAGAAAAGATCCTTTAAGGGAAGTTTGTTTTCCTATATAATAGTTGTTTTAATTGCATCTCTTATAGGAGGATTAGTTTCACCTTATATAGGAGCTACATTATATGGGGATATACTTCCTGATCCTAATAGTAACAAATATCTATCAGAGGCTCAAACAATAAACATAAGTCCAAGTGATTATGTACCTAGTACCGTAACCGCTGTGGCTAAAAAGGCAATGAGTTCTGTGGTAGGAATAACAACTGTAGAACAAGTACAACAGTTTTGGTTTCTTGAACCTGAAGAAAGAGAAGGCTTAGTAGGGTCAGGAGTAATAGTTGATAGTGATGGATATATTCTTACTAACTCCCATGTAATAGCAGATGGAAAAGCAAAGGCAGTTAATGTATTATTTGAAAATGGGGATAAAGGAGAAGCTGAAATCATTTGGAATGATGCTCTATTAGATCTTGCAGTTATTAAGGTAGATAAGACAGGCTTACCAGTGGCAGACTTAGGAGATTCCGATGAATTGGAAATAGGGGAATTGGCTGTTGGTATTGGTAATCCTTTAGGTCTTGAGTTTCAAAGGACAGTAACATCAGGTATAATATCAGGCCTTAATAGGAATATTAGGATAGGTCAAAATATTATTGAAGATTTAATACAAACAGATGCTTCTATTAATCCAGGTAATAGTGGGGGGCCTCTTTTAAATAGCAAGGGTGAAGTAATTGGAATAAACACAGCAAAGATTAAAGGCGGTGAAGGCCTGGGATTTGCTATACCTATCAACAAAGCAAAACTAATAGTAGAAGAGGTAGTGGAAAGTGGGACCTTTGAAACAGTTGCTTTGGGTATATCTAGTATCTTTGTAAAAGACTATGAGGAAATGTTTGGAGTTGACTTTGAGGTGGATAAAGGAATAATAATTGTTAAAGTCCACCAAGGAACTCCTGCTCATAAGGCTGGATTATTAAACGGGGATATAGTGATTAAATTAGGTGATCTTGAAATAAATAATATTAATGATTTAAAAAAGGGCTTATATAATTATAGTCTAGGAGATAGTGAAACACTTACTATTATCAGAAATGGTGAGACTATAACAGTTGATGTAACCTTTACACAATTAAATTAAGACTTATAAAGAAAAAACAGAGAGACTTGACTAATTGAACAAGTCTCTCTGTTTTTATTTTTAAATTATTTGACCAATAAGTAAGGTTTGAAAAATTCTGTAAGTAATTATTGAATTAGAATGAATTATGTTATATTATGGAACTAGTGGGTAGATATTATTTGAATTTAAAAAGGGGTGTTTATTATGGACTTTATAAATAATAGATCAATTAGGACTAAATTAATTGCAGGATTTTTAATTATTACTATTTTTGTTGGTGCTATTGGTATATTAGGTGTAAGTAACATGAAAAAGTTAAATGATGCAGCAGACACTATGTATAGTGATAACCTTAGGACCATTGATGAATTACATACATTAAAAGAAAACTTGCTAGATATAGCCATTATACTCCAATATATGTCAGATGAAAATAATAGTCATTTAATGGAGGAATACATAGAAACCATTGATGAAATACATGAAGTTAATCAGGGGATAATATTAGATATTGATAATAGGCTTGTAGATAGTAAAATGGAAGATAGATGGGTAGAATTTAGACCTAAGATAGTAAATTATAGGGATAGAAGACAAAATATAATAGAGTTATTCAATAATAAATCAGGGGGATTGGAATTAGCGAATAGGGCGGCAGCAATAACAAGTATAAGAACTTTAACTAATTTTACTAATGAAATGTTTGAAGATATAGATGAAATAATTTTAACAAATCAACAAATGGCTGAGGAGGGGAATCGTAGGAACAATGATCTTTACCGAAGTTCATCTTTTGTAATGTTAGGAATATTAATAGGAAGTTTTGTTTTAGCAATAGGATTAGGAGCTTTTCTATCACTACAAATTTCTAGGGCCATTAAAAGGGGTTTGGATTTTGCAGAAGCTTTAGGTCGTGGAGATTTAACTTATGTAATAGATGAGTATGACTCTGAACTCAGTGATAAAATAGAAGAGGCTATTGAAGAAAAAGTTGTAAATGACGAAATTGGTAAGTTGATGCTAGCTTTAAAAGAAGCTAAGGAAAAGATAAAGGCTACTATAATTGAAATATCTATAGGGTCAGAAAATGTGTCTGCTTCTTCTGAAGAGTTATCTGCAACCATTGAAGAGATTAATTCTACTTTTGAAGACATATCTAACAATACCTTGACAGTAATAGATAGTATACAAGATATAAATGCATCTACAGAAGAATTAACTGCAACAGTTCAAGAAGTAAATTCTGGGGTAGCTCAATTGGCTTCAAGTTCCTTAGATGGAAATGCTGAAGCAGCAAGGATTAAAGAAAGGGCACAAGAGATTAGAAATAGGGGACAAGCATCAAAGGATTTGGCAGATAACCTAATGGAAGAAAAAGAGATGGCAATATTAGCTGCCATAGAAAAAGGTGAAGTAGTAAATCAAATTACTATAATAGCTGAATCTATTGCATTAATAGCAGAACAAACAAACCTATTAGCATTAAATGCAGCTATTGAAGCAGCTAGGGCTGGAGAATCCGGTAGGGGTTTTGCTGTTGTAGCAGATGAAATAAGGAAGCTAGCAGAACAATCTGAAGAATATGTGTCTAATATTCAAGGGGTTGTTAATGATGTAGGGGAAGCATTCAATAATTTATCAGAACATTCAAGGGATACTTTGCACTTTATAAAGGAAGATGTAAGAAAGGATTATGATTTGCTTATAGATACAGGTGTACACTATGAGGAAGATGCTGATTTTGTTAACCAATTATCTCAAGAAACTGCAGCTATGTCCCAGCAACTAAGTGCTTCACTGGAAGAAATAACGTCAGTTATAGAAAATGTGGCTGCTAGTATGAATGATGTGTCATCTAATTCAAATGATATAATGAATGGAATGAATGAGACATCATCCGCATTTGAACAAATATCAGCAGCGGCTGAGGACCAAGCTTCAACGGCTGAAAAATTAAATAGAACAATAGGAGTATTTAAATTATAAATTATATAAAAAGACTAGATTAATTAAATTAATCTAGTCTTTTTTATATAATGAATTAATCAATATAAAACCTATCAATATACTCTTCATAGGTCATAGTCCTATCATTAAAACCATCTGATTTTAATTCTATAATCCTATTTGCAATAGTTTGTATAAATTGATGGTCATGTGAGGCAAACAAAATATTGCCCTTAAAGTCCTTTAAACCATTATTTACAGAAGTTATACTTTCTAAATCCAGGTGATTTGTAGGTTGATCAAGAAGTAAGACATTAGAACCATTTAACATCATCTTAGAAAGCATACATCTGACTTTTTCTCCACCAGATAAGACCTTAGCTTTTTTCAAGGCTTCTTCTCCAGAGAAAAGCATTCTACCTAAAAACCCTCTTAAATAAATTTCAGATTGTTCTTCAGAAAATTGTCTCATCCAATCTATTAGGTTTAAATCAATATCATTAAAGAATGATGAATTATCATTTGGGAAATAGGAGGTAGTTATGGTTTGCCCCCATTTGATACTACCACTATCTGCCTGGTCCTTATCCATTAATATTTCAAATAGCATAGTAATGGCAATTTCATCCCCTATAAAGGCGATTTTATCCCCTTTATTCATTCTAAAAGAAATATTATTTAATACTTGTTTTCCCTCTATAGTTTTACATAGGTTTTCAACTGTTAATATTTCATTTCCAGGTTCCCTATCCATGGTAAAACCAACAAAGGGATATCTTCTAGTAGAAGGTTGTATGTCATCTAAAGTTATCTTTTCTAGTAATTTTTTACGAGAGGTTGCCTGCTTAGATTTGGAAGCATTGGCAGAAAAACGAGTAATAAATGCTTGCAAATCCTTGATTTTATCTTCTTTTTTCTTATTTTGGTCTTTCATCAGTTGTAGGGCAAGTTGGCTTGATTCATACCAAAAGTCATAATTACCTACAAACATTTTTATTTTACCAAAATCTATATCAACCATGTAATTGCAGACCTCATTTAAAAAATATCTATCATGGGATACTACTATTACAGTTCCTTCAAAATTACCTAGAAACTCCTGTAACCATATTATACTTTTTACATCTAAATGGTTAGTTGGCTCATCAAGTATCAAAATCCCTGGTTTACCAAAGATTGCCTGGGCTAAAAGAACTTTTACCTTCTCCTTACCATTTAATTCCTTTACCTTCTTTTCATGTAATTCAATTCCTATTCCAAGACCTTGCAGCAAGGATGAGGCTTCTGATTCAGCAGTCCAACCATCCATATCGGCAAATTCCCCTTCTAATTCTGAGGCCTTGATCCCATCTTCATCAGAAAAGTCTTCTTTTGCATAAATTGCATCCTTTTCTAACATAATTTCATAAAGTCTTTTATTTCCCATAATAACACTATCTATTACTCTTTCTTCGTCATATTGGAAATGATCTTGCTTCAATACTGACATACGAACATCCTTGGATATTGATATATCACCAGAGTTTGCTTCCAGATCTCCAGATAATATTCTTAAAAAGGTACTCTTTCCAGCACCATTTGCTCCTATAACACCATAACAATTTCCCGGCGTAAATGATAAATTTACATCTTCAAATAACTTTTGTGCACCATATCTTAAACTTACATTATTTACATTAATCAAAACAATAACCCTCTCTAATTTAAAATTTATATCAAAATATTATACCATATATAGGGTGATAATGTATAGTAAAATTATAATAATATTTTTTGTAGATGGTAAAGTCCTTATAGTAGAAATTCTATAAAATATGGTATAGTAGTATATATAGACAAGAAAGGTATTGGGGAGGTGTAGCATGCTTATTGTAGTACTTAAGAATTTAGCAAGTCGGGTTGGTATAATGCTCATATTGGCTATTTTACTATCAAAGATCGGGATTTTTAGAAAACTAGTATCAAAACAAAACATAAAATTAAAAGACAAAATCATACTTTCCCTAGTATTTGGATTGTTTGGTATTATTGGAACATATACAGGAATTCATATACAAGGAGCAATAGTTAATTCTAGGGTTATAGGTGTTTTTGTAGGTGGTTTATTGGGAGGTCCCCTAGTAGGTATTATGTCTGGACTTATAGCTGGTGGTCATAGGATGATAATTGATATAGGAGGATTTACAGCTATAGCTTGTGGTATTTCCACTATATCAGAGGGGATAATGGCAGGATTTCTAAGAAAAAGATTCGAAACCAGTTCATATAGAATAGTATTTGCTTTAATAAGCGGAATACTAGCAGAGATTATGCAAATGATAATTATTTTAATAGTGGCTAAACCTTATATAGCCGCGGTTCAGTTAGTTAAGGTAATTGGAATACCAATGATTGTTGCCAACGGAATAGGAATAGCAATATTTATTGCTATAACAGATAGCATATTTAAGGAAATTGAAAATGAAGCAGTATATCAAGCACAATTAGCGCTTAAAATTGCAGATAAAACATTAAAATATTTTAGGCAAGGGTATGATGAAGAAACTGCAAAAAGTACAGCAAATATTATTTATGAAATGACCAATATTAAGGCTGTTGCTTTTACAGATAAAGAAAAAATATTAGCCCATGTGGGTATAGGAGAAGATCATCATTTGCCTGGTGAAAGGATAAAGACTAATCTTACCAGAGAGGCTTTAGAAAGCAAACAATATATAGTTGCTGATACTAAAGAGCAAATTGGGTGTGAACATAGTAACTGTCCTTTGAAATCTGCTGTTATTGTTCCCATAATGGAAGAAGACAAGGTAATTGGTTCATTGAAACTATATAAGGAAAAGGAGAATTCTATAACAAAGGTAGAAACAGAATTAGCCCTAGGACTGGCCCAAATATTTTCAACTCAAATTGAGCTAAGAAAGATTGATTACCAAAAAGAACTTTTATCCCAGGCAGAACTTAGGGCTTTACAGGCACAAATCAACCCTCATTTTTTATTTAATGCAATAAATACAATAGTTTCTTTAACTAGAACGCAACCTGATAACGCAAGAAGCACCCTAATATATTTAGGAGATTATTTTAGAAACAATCTCGCCCAAGAAGTAGAAGAAGTAGACTTGTACAAGGAACTAGAACATATTAATTCTTATGTCCAAATAGAAAAGGCTAGGTTTAGTGATAAATTAGAAATAGTTTATAATATACCAGAAAATATTGAGTGTAAATTGCCTCCACTTCTTTTGCAGCCCTTAGTAGAAAATGCTATAAAACATGGTATTGTAAAAAAGATAGAGGGTGGAAGGGTAGAAATAATAGCAAGGGATACAGGGAAAAATCAGACGAAATTAATAGTAAAAGACAATGGAATAGGGATGACTAAGGATTGTCTAAATAATCTATTTAATACAAATCATAATAAAGAAAGCATAGGTTTAAAAAATGTAAATGAAAGATTAATAAACAAATATGGTGAAGAGTATGGCCTAGAAATTGAATCTGAAATAGATAAGGGGACTGTAGCAACAATGATAATTCCAAAATATTAAGGAGGGGAATAAGTTGTTAAGATGTTTAGTTGTAGATGATGAAATGCCAGCACGTGAAGAGTTAAAGTATATTTTAAGTGGTATTGAGAATATAAAAATAGTAGGTGAAGCTAGTCATGGAATAGAAGCCCTAGAACTAATTAATCAACTTAATCCTGATCTTGTTTTCCTTGATATTGAGATGCCAAAAATGAGTGGAATAGATGTGGTAAGAAGGTTATTAGATAAAGAATATAAACCTAAAATTATATTTGTTACAGCATATGATAAATTTGCAGTAGATGCTTTTGAGGTAAATGCAATAGATTATTTATTAAAACCGATAAAAGAAGACAGATTACAAAAGGCATTAAAAAGGGTAACTTCATCTGGACCAGATAGGGTAGAAGATCATAATAAGCTAAGAAAAATTATGGATTATATACAAAGTGATAGGATTGAATTTCTAAATAGGATTTCAGTTTGTTATAAAGATAGACTTATACCCTTGCAGATAAAAGATATCTTTTATATTACAATAAAAGATAAGGCTACTATAATTATAACAAAAGACCAGGTATATGAAGTAAATTGGAGTTTAAATGACTTAGTGGAACAGCTTAATCCTAAAGATTTTATTAGGTCTCATAAGTCCTATATAGTTAACTTAAATAAGATAGAATCTGTTGAGCCCTGGTTTAACTACACATATAATATTAAATTAATAGGTAAAGAAGAAATAGTACCAGTAAGTAGAAGTCATGCAAAGGATTTTAAAAAAATAATGAATATGGAATGATATTGTAATTCATCCCAATATATTGCACCTTAAAGCCTAAATGCGACTTCTTATCTAAAACTTCCATATTTTATACTATTGTATTATATAATTATAGTATAGATTAATATGGAAGTTTGTGAATTTACTCTTCTTCCATTTCTAGAAATACTTTAGTAAATACCTTTTTACTTAAGATAAGCAAAACTACAAATGAAACAGTTTCTGATATTGGGAATGCATACCATATATGTTTAAGGTCTCCAAACTTTCCCAGAAGATAAGCAACAGGTAAGAGTACGATTATTTGTCTCAAAAATGAGACTATCATACTAATTACTCCTTTACCTACAGCTTGAAAAGTTGTGGAAGCAACTATGGCTATTCCTATTACAGGAAAGGCAAGGCTAATAGTCTTTAATGCAGTTATGCCTATGGATATTAGCTCAGGATCATCATTAAAGAGTTTAATAAATAATTCAGGCATGGTTTGGAATAAGATAAAGCCTAAAGTAGTTATAACAAAGGCAGTGACTAATCCATATTTAATAGTTTCTTTCATTCTTTTTGGATTGTTGTGGCCGTAATTATACCCTATAATTGGCATATATCCTTGGTTGAGTCCAAATACTGGCATAAATACAAAACTTTGTAATTTGAAATAAATGCCAACTACGGCGATTGCGTAGTCATTATGAGAACCAACAATTATGTTTAATCCACCAACCATGATTGAGCCTAAGAGTTGCATTATCATAGCAGGAAGACCTACACTATATATATCTTTTAATATGGGAAAACTAATTTTAAATTGCTTTAAATCTATTTTTAAATCTTTATCATTATTTAAAACCATATAAACTATAAAAATCCCACTAACCATTCGGCTAAAAACAGTGGCATAAGCAGCACCTGCAACACCTAACATAGGAAAAGGTCCTATGCCGAATATAAGGAAAGGGTCCAAAATTATATTAATAATAGAACCAATTAACATAGAAATCATAGGTATAAATGTATTTCCTTCTCCTCTTAATATATTGTTAGATAGGGAAGGAACAAATAAAAATACAGAACCTACAAATGTAATTTTAAGATATTCTGCACCTAGTTGGATTAAAGTTTGATTATCTGTAAAGATAGCTATCAAATCTTCAGAGAAGAAAAATCCAACTATTCCTATTATTAGTCCATAAACTAGGGATAATAATAGGGTATGTTCCGCTGCACTGGAGGCTTTTCTGTTTTCTCCTTGGCCTAAGCGTCTAGATATAAGAGAACTAGCCCCAACGCCTGTACCTACTGCAATGGATATTAAAATCATTTCAAGTGGAAAGGTTAGAGATAGGGCTGATAAGGCATCTGTGCTTAATCTACCCACATAAATGCTATCTACAACATTATATAATGCTTGTATAGTCATTGATAGGATTGATGGGATAGAAAGTTTGATAAGAAGAGGTAGTATGGGTTCCACACCTAATCTATTTTCTTTTGTCTGTTTGTTCATTGAAACACTCCTTTGATAAAATAATAAAATTAGCTCATATATCAATTATACACTAAAACTAGACAATTAATCAGTAAGGGCATTATATAATTACAAATATTTTATAGAATTCTTATAAATCCTTTGATATAATCCAATAATGATTATATAATATAGAGTAAATAGAGTAAATAGAGTGAACTTAAAACAAAGGAGCTAAGAAGATGAGATTAATTTATAAAGGAAAAACAAAGGATGTTTATGGTCTAGAAGATGGCAATTGTTTATTACAGTTTAAAGATGATGTAACTGGTGAGGATGGGGTTTTTGACCCTGGAGCAAATACTGTAGGCCTAAGTATTGATGGAATCGGAAAGGCTAGCCTGCGCTTAACCAAATTCTTTTTTGAAAAATTAAACAAAAAGGAAATACCCACCCATTACATTGATGCAAATATAGATAATAATACTATGACAGTATTACCTGCCAAGATGTTTGGAAAGGGTGTAGAGGTTATATGTAGATATAGGGCAGTAGGTAGTTTTTTAAAAAGATATGGAATGTATGCAAGTGAAGGCCAACCACTAGATGCCTATGTAGAAGTTACTTTAAAAGATGATAATAGGCAGGACCCTTTAATAACTGCTGATGCTTTAGAAATCTTAGATATAATGACCAAAGAAGAGTATAAGGTATTAAAGGACCTAACTAAAAAAGTAGGAAAAGTAGTAAAAGATGAATTAGAAGAAAAGGGATTGGAATTATATGATATTAAATTTGAATTTGGAAGGGTGGGAAAGGACAATCATATAGCCCTAATAGATGAAATATCAGGAGGTAATATGAGGGTTTATAAAGATGGTAAGTATGTTGATCCCCTAAATCTTGAGAAATTAATGTTAAGTTAAATGAATGTCATAGGATCCGCTGTTTTGAAATGCCAAGTGGGGATTGTATAAGATTACAATAGACTCTTGGAATTATTTTAGGGATATACTTTAACAAATCAACTTGATAAATTCTTGGATAGGGGTGGGATAAAATGGAACTGGGGGAATATCTTAATAGTATAGAGACTAAGCTGGAAAGAAGTTTTGATATAGAAAGAGATTTTACCTTTAATGACTATAAATTTGATATGTTTGCAAAGTTTTATTCAAGAACTGAACGATACATAATTACAAGAAAAACAGTAATAGATGCTATTGAAACCAATGAATATTGCTTTATAAAATATTTTGATAAAATATATGAAAGCCAACTTGAGAAATTTATTGACTTATTGATTGAATCTATAGATTCAATTATAAACTTTGATGATGGGCATATGTCTAGTATTATGACTGGTGTTATTATTTTAGATAATAAGCCAAGTGATGATCTTATAGAAAAAATAGAGAAATATAAATATCATAAAGGATTTGCTTTTGGATTTAAGGGATGGGTTGATATTAGGTTAGTAATGGTTGCTATGAAGGAAAATTATATAGTAGCAAACAAAAAAGGTAAGGAGGTCCTAGAGGTTTACAGTATTGATGATTAGATGGGAAAATTAGAAGGAAAATTAAGAAAGGAGTGTCATTATGAGTTCAGTATTAATATTATTTGGATCAGCAATTATATTTATTATCGCCTATGCTACTTATGGAGCATGGTTAGCTAAAACATGGGGAGTAGACAATACAAGAAAGACTCCCGCACATACTGAAGAAGACGGTGTAGATTATGTGCCTACAAACTCTGCTGTATTATTAGGACACCATTTTTCATCTATAGCAGGGGCAGGACCTATCAATGGACCTATTCAAGCAGCAATATTTGGTTGGGTACCCGTACTTTTATGGATAGTAATAGGTAGTATATTCTTTGGTGGGGTACATGACTATGGTTCACTACTTGTATCAATTAGAAACAAAGGAAAATCCATCGGTGAAGTAATCGGAGATACCATGGGAAGAAGAGGTAAACAATTATTTTCTATATTTGCTTGGTTAACTTTACTGTTAGTTGTAGCAGCTTTTTCAAATATAGTAGCTAATACTTTTGCTTCAAATCCTGGAGCAGCCACATCTTCACTTTTATTTGTAATACTAGCAATTGGATTCGGTTTTGCAGTATACAGAAAAGGAGTATCTTTAAAAGTAGGTACTGTTTTTGGAGTTATACTTATGTTTATCTGTGTATGGGTAGGACCAATGTTCCCAATTGCATTAAGTGTTAACACATGGGTAGCTATTTTAGCTGTTTACATCTTTGTTGCTTCTACAGCACCAGTTTGGATATTATTACAGCCAAGAGATTATTTAAACTCATTTTTACTATATGCCATGATGGCAGGAGCATTACTAGGAATATTAATATACAGACCAGAAGTTAAATTAGCAGCTGTAACATCATTTAATGTTAATGGACAATGGTTATTCCCAATGTTATTTGTTACAGTAGCTTGTGGAGCTATTTCTGGCTTCCACTCACTAGTAGGTTCTGGAACAACTTCAAAGCAAATTGATCAGGAAAATGACGCTAAAGCCATAGGATATGGTGGAATGCTTATAGAAGGTTTACTTGCAGTAGTTGCCTTATTAACAGCAGCATATCTAACTCAAGGTGAATTAGGCGAATTACTTAAAGGTGGACCTGTAAATGTATTCTCCTCTGGAGTAGGTACATTTATGTCTAAGTTTGGTATACCATTTGAAACTGGTAAAAACTTTGTTGCATTGGCAGTATCAGCTTTTGCATTAACTAGTCTTGATACAGCAACAAGACTTGGAAGATTTGTTTTCCAAGAATACTTTGAAGATCCAGAAAAAGAAACACAATCACCACTTACAAACATGTATGTGTCAACCACCATAACAGTAGTATTAGGATCTTATTTGGCTATGGGTGGATTTGCAAAGATATGGCCTATATTTGGATCTGCAAACCAATTATTAGCAGCCATAGCACTAATGGCTATAGCATTATGGCTTAAGAAATCTAAAAAGAACTATAGTATGCTAACCATACCAATGGTATTTATGTTAGGTGTAACACTATTAGCTTTAGTATTCTTGATAAAATCAAACTTTACAGCAGGAAACTATATACTTGTAGTATTCCCAGTATTATTATTTGTCTTAGCTATAGTCTTAGCTGTTGAAGGATATAAGATTTTATTTGTAGAAGATCCTAAAGAGGTAGCTAGCAAATAATTACTATAAGTAATATTGATAAGGATTAAGTGAAATAAACCTCATATGCTTAGGAATTAACTTGTACTTATAAGTTGATTTCTAAGCATTATTTATTTTTTTGTATTATGTTTATTAGTTAGACGGCTAATTAATAAATAAATATAAAAGGAGCATGAATTACATATTGACAGGATAAAGCTAAAGTAGTATCATATTAATTATGATTAGACGACTAACTAAATAGGAGGTATAAATTTGTCGTATTTTGATAAGGATTCATTATATCGTATCTTTCTTGAAATTTTAAGATTATATCATTATAAAATGCACAAACTCTTAGAAGAGATAAATCTTTATCCAGGTCAACCACCCCTATTATTTGCTTTAAATAAAGAGGATGGACAAAGTCAAAGGGAATTGGCAGAAAAATTAAATGTAAAGCCCTCTACCATGACTGTAATGCTTGGGAGAATGGAAAAAGGGAATCTTGTAGAAAGAAAACAAGATTTAGATGATCAGAGGGTATCTAGGGTATATCTAACTGAAGAGGGAAAAGAAATTTGCGAGAAATCAAGGAAAGTAATGACACAAACTGAAGATGAGATGTTTGGAAACCTTACAGTTGAGGAAAGGGTAATACTTAGAAGGTTATTATTAGTAGTTAAAAACAATCTTCAAGACAATAGCCATTAAATTTAGAAATCAACATTTGCGGGAGGAAAATATGAAAAGAATATTAAAGGAAATAAAGCCATTTACCTTAATTATAGTATTTATAATAGGGTTATTATTTTTTCAAGCTATGACGGAGCTTGCATTACCAGACTATATGTCTAGAATCGTCAATGTAGGAATACAACAGAATGGTATAGAAGAAACTGTACCTAAGGTAATAAGAATGAGTCAGCTAGATAAATTAAAGGTTTTTTTAAGTGAAAAGGAAATAGACCTATTGGATGATAGCTATAGGTTAATAGATAAGGATAATCTAAATGAAAATGAATACAATGATTATTTAAATCAATATCCATTATTATCAAAAGAATCATTATATGTTTTGAATACAGATAAGGAAGAAGATATTGATATTATAGATGATTTTTTAGGCAAGGCTATGCTTATTGTTTTTGGAATAGAAAATGATTTATCACAAATTGGACCAGAACAGGGAGATATACCAATGGAAAATCCCTTTGCAAACTTACCTGAAGGAGTAGATCCTTTTATGGCACTTGAAAATATGCCCAGGGAACAATTTGACATGATAATGGGAAAGATAGATGAGAGTTTAGAAAAACTACCTGAGATGTTAGTAGGCCAATCTGCAATAAATTATATTAAGATAGAATATGAAGCTATTGGAATAAATATAGAAGATACACAATCAAGGTATATCCTATCTATTGGGGGTATAATGTTAGTTATCGCCTTAATAGGAATGTTAGCTTCAATATTAGTAGGGTTTTTCTCTGCTAGGGTAGGAGCCAGTTTAGGAAAAAATTTAAGACATAAAGTTTTTGAAAAAGTAACTGCTTTTTCAAGCGCAGAGTTCGATAGTTTTTCAACAGCCTCTTTAATAACTAGGAGTACAAATGATATACAACAAATTCAAACTTTAATGATAGTATTGTTTAGAATCCTTTTTTATGCTCCAATTTTAGGTGTTGGAGGAGTTATAAGGGCTTTGAATACCAATACTTCCATGGCTTGGATTGTAGGACTTGGTGTAATTGCTATTATTATTATAGTAGGCACATTATTCTTTATAGCTATGCCACGATTTAAAAAATTACAAGTACTTGTAGATAAGGTTAATCTTGTAATGAGGGAAGCTCTAAGTGGGATTATGGTAATTAGGGCATTTAATACCCAGAAACATGAAGCCAAGAGATTTGAAAAAGCAAATAAGGACCTTACAAAGACAAATTTGTTTGTCTCTAGGTTAATGGTTATGATGATGCCAACTATGATGTTTATAATGAATGGGATTATGCTCTTGATTATATGGGTGGGGGCTAAGGAAATAGATGCAGGGGCTATGCAGGTTGGAGATATGATGGCCTTTATGCAATATGCAATGCAGATAATCATGAGTTTCTTAATGATTTCCATGATTTCTATAATGCTTCCAAGGGCAACCGTATCAGCGGTTAGAATAGGAGAAATATTAGATGCAGATTTACTGATTAAAGATCCTGAAAAACCAGTAAAATTAAAAGAAAAACCAAGGGGTAGGGTAGAATTCAAAAATGTTAGTTTTAGGTACCCAGGGGCAGAAAAATGCGTATTAGAAGATATAAACTTTATTGCAAATCCAGGAGAGACTACAGCAATTATAGGAAGTACTGGAAGTGGTAAATCTACCTTAGTTAATTTAATTCCTAGACTTTATGATGTAGGTCAGGGGCAAATATTATTAGATGGGGTAGATATTAGGGATTTGAAATTAAAGGATTTAAGACAAGAAATAGGATATGCGCCTCAAAAGACTATCTTATTTAAAGGGGATATAAAGAGCAATTTAACATATGGTAAAAATTATGATCTTACAGATGATGAGATTCTGAAATCTATAGATATAGCTCAAGCAAAGGAATTTGTGGATGAAAGAGATGGGGGTCTTATGTCTCCTATATCACAGGGAGGAGCCAATGTGTCTGGAGGGCAAAAACAAAGATTAGCCATAGCAAGGGCAATAGGAAAAAGACCAAGTGTATTAATATTTGATGATAGTTTTTCAGCTCTTGACTTTAAAACTGATGCAAAATTAAGGCGTGCAATGAAAGATGAAGGGCTTAATAGCACTGTTATAGTAGTAGCTCAAAGGATCAATACAATAATTGATGCAGAAAAGATTCTTGTATTAGACGGCTGCAAGATAGTAGGGGAAGGTACACACAAAGAACTCCTAGAGACATCTGATATCTACAAGCAAATAGCCTTATCTCAATTGTCAGAGGAGGAACTTCATAATGAATAAAAACAATAGGGAAACAAAAGAAAGAGGACCAAGAGGACCAAGAGGACCAGGAGGACCTGGACATGGTAGGGGAATGAAAGCAGTAGATAAGCCTAAAAACTTTAAAAAGACTTTTAAGAAACTATTAGATTTTCTAAAACCTTATAGGGTTAAACTTATTTTTGTAATTATATTTGCAATAGGAAGTGCTGCCTTTTCTATTTTAGGACCTAAGGTATTAGGTTATGCAACAACTAGCATATTTGAAGGATTAGTTTCTAAAGTATCCGGTGTAGCAGGTGGAGGGATAGATTTTGTATATATAGGAAATATCATTAAGATTCTATTGGGACTTTATTTAGCGTCAGCAATATTTTCTTATGTACAAGGATTTATAGTTACAGGTATTGCACAAAATGTTAGCTATACTTTAAGAGAAAGCTTATCAGATAAAATAAATCGATTACCATTAAAGTATTTTGATAAAAATACTCATGGGGATGTATTATCAAGGGTAACAAATGATGTAGATTTAGTAAGTCAATCACTAAATCAGAGTATGAGCCAAATCATAACTTCTATAACCACAGTAATAGGGGTACTGATTATGATGTTGTCAATATCTTGGCAAATGACTCTGGCAGCTTTACTAATATTCCCTTTATCTATTTTATTAGTTACAGCAGTTGTTAAGAGGTCTCAAAAATACTTTAAACAGCAACAAAGTTCTCTGGGAAGTATAAATGGACATATTGAAGAAGTATTTAGCGGACATAATGTAGTAAAGACATTTAATGCAGAGGAAGAAGTTATAAAAGATTTTACAGAAATGAATGAAGAACTTTATAATTCTGCCTGGAAAGCCCAATTCCTTTCAGGACTCATGAGACCTATTATGGATTTCATTGGTAATATAGGCTATGTAGTTGTATCTATATTAGGTGGTTGGCTTGCAGTTAGGGGAGTTATTACAGTAGGAGAAATCCAGTCATTTATTCAATATATAAGAAGGTTTACACAACCCGTATCCCAAATGGCACAAATAAGTAATGTATTGCAATCAACAGTTGCTGCAGCGGAAAGAGTATTTGAATTTTTAGAAGAAAAAGAAGAAGTAGAAGAAACTAAAGCTCCAGTTAAGTTAGATAGTGTAAAAGGGAAAGTAAGATTTGAAAATGTAAAATTTGGCTATGAAGAGGATGAAATAATAATAAATGATTTTACACAAGATGTCTATCCCGGACAAAAAATTGCCATTGTAGGCCCAACTGGGGGAGGAAAGACCACAATAGTCAAACTTTTAATGAGATATTATGATCTTAATGCAGGTAAGATATTTGTGGATGATCATAATATAAATGATTTTACAAGAGAAGATTTAAGAGAAAACATAGGCATGGTATTACAAGATACATGGCTTTTTTCAGGAACTATAATGGAAAACATAAGATATGGTAGACTTGATGCTACAGATGAAGAAGTTATGCGAGCAGCAGATTCTGCTTACGCTCATAGATTTATTCAAACCTTGCCAGAAGGATATGATATGCTAATAAATGAAGAAGCAGACAATATATCCCAGGGACAAAAGCAGCTTCTAACAATTGCCAGAGCAATACTTTCAGATCCAAATATATTGATATTAGATGAGGCTACATCATCTGTTGATACTAGGACAGAGGTATTGATACAAAAAGCAATGGAAAACCTTATGAAAGGAAGAACTAGTTTTGTAATAGCTCACAGACTATCCACCATAAGAGATGCAGATTTAATATTGGTATTGAAAGATGGGGATATAATAGAAAGAGGCAATCACCAAGAATTACTAGAAAGAAATGGATTCTATGCAGACCTATACAAGAGTCAATTTACAGATAAAAAGGTTTCTTAGGAGATAATGATTTAATTTAAGGGGA
>CAZWTU010000007.1:23457-40306 GCA_964637035.1 uncultured Tissierellaceae bacterium | reverse complement strand
ATCCAAGAAGTATTGTTGCCTCTGATATGGTACTTATTCTTCTTGCATAGCCATAGTGAGTTGAATTGGCAAGGCGTAAAACTTTACTTGTTAAAGCTTGGTCTTTTAATATCAAATCCTCCATATCATGAATATTGGATTCTGGGTCGTCAGCTAAGCCTATAATTTTAGTTATTATCATAGGTAATGATTGGATATCATCTACTTTATCTACTATATACTTTAGTGATAATTGAGTCATTTTATCTCCTCCAATGAAAATACTCCTATGTCAATTATACCCTAAAAGTAGGTCAAGCCATCTAGATAAAAAGGCCTAAGATTGTTTTGTATTTTTAAAATAATCTAAACTAATAACACTAGATTTTCTAGTATCCCTATTTTTGGAATTTAAATAATTTAAAATAGCCTTTCCCAGGGAAGTAATCTTTATTTCATAATTAGGATAAAGATTGTATTCTATAATTTTTATATATTGCAAATATGGATAATAATTAGGAAAAAAGTCTTTATCTAATAATACGCTGGGTAAAATATCAGCCACCTTATAATATACATTTTCTTTTAATGATGATAAAAAATGAAACAAGTTACTTTTATACTCTTTTACCCTATCTATATTATCTATACCAGTAATTCTTGATATAAGGTTTTCATCCCATATATAATTAAAGAATATTGTATATTTTTCTTCATCCCTAAGTCTTAAATAGTTAGACCCCCTTGGAGTAAGAAACATAGCTCCACTCTTGATTGTAACCAGGTTTAATTCAAGGGCGAAATTATAAAACATATCTATAAGAGGAAAATCTATTTGATTTGGTGCTTTTTTATTTGTCTCAGTGTAAAATTCAAAAATGTTATTTAATTCTAATAAATCTTTCCTTTTAATATGTTTTCTTGTTTTAGTTAAGTCTAAAGGATTATTTAATATATATAGGATCAATTTATCGAAATCTATAGTTAATAAAAGGGAATAATCATCTAAGTAACCTTCTAGGGCTGTACAAAGTTTATTATCCAACTTAAATGGCATATCCGTATCTTTAAATAATTTGGCAATTTGGAATCTTGATTTACTAATATTTAATATGTCTTTATATGCTTCTTTATAGATAGGATCCTTATTAGATAAAAAAAGCAAATAGGTCTTAAATGTTGATATATATGAGTTCAGATCATCTAAAGACAATATAAATGAATTTTCTATAGCCTCGATAAAAAACATATTAAAGTCTATTCCGTCTATATCATAAAGGGATAAATCCCTTTCTATTAAATAGTATTCAAAGAAATCTACTAAATTTAAAAGGTGCTTTTTCATCCTTTTAGACTTAGATTTAACTGATAAATAACCTTGGAACTCATTTAATTCGTCATAAAATATGGAATTTATATCATCTTCCATTTCCATAATTTCATATATGCAATTTGTATATATGGAATACAACTCCATACTGTTATTTTTTAAGTACTCTTGAATAGTTAAGCTAGCGTCAGTCTTCCTTAATTCATTAAAATCCATAAGGGTTTCCCTTAAAAAGTCATCTCTAGCCGAGATAGGTAGATAATTTATATCGCCTATAAAAGTCATAGCACCTAGTAAATCAGCTACTCTACCGAAAATAAGATCATTCTCGTTTAGGGCTGCAGACAGGTCAGGCTCCCAAAGGGTATGGTATTTATGTTGAAATAAATCCATTACCTTGATAAATTCTTTATCAATTTCTATTACCTCAAAAAGTGAAATATTTGACTTATTTCTTTCTATTAATATTTCACGTTCATTGGAAGTTAAAAGCTTTCCTTTTTTATCTAGAAATTTATCAATAAAGGATTTCCCACTCTTATCCATAAAATCAAAGCTTAGCCATATATTAAAGGCTAAGTTGTGATCTACAAAATCCTCGTGGAAGAATTGAATTTCATCTAATACTTCTTCTTTTTGTATTTCTTTACTTATATATTTTAAAAGTTTTTTAGTTACGTTAACATTTATTGTTTGTATATTTTTATAATCTATATTATTCATAATTCCTCCTAAAATCATTGCTATAATTCATGTTAATTTATATTAACTATTATTGCAAGACTTATTATGAAAAAGATAATAAAACCTCTTTTGCCTGTAGCAAAAGAGGTTTTAAGATACTTACATATCAGATAATTGTATTTTAGATTTTTGAGTTTCCCAAGCATGAAGTAGTAGTGCAAGACCGATGACTCCATAGGCTACGAAGACCCTAAAGTACTCTCCAATTTGTGCATTACCCATTAGGTTCTTACCTGCTAAAGGAGATACTATAAATAGTACATGAAATAAGAATGTACCTAATAGAGCTTCCTTCCAGGAGGCCCTATCCACTGATGCCCCACCTATAAGTAGGGCTGCTACAGCAAAGAGGCCAACTTGTTCATGGTTAACGTAAGTATTGAATGTACCTAAATTTTGCAGATATATAATTTGTCCCCAAGCAGCTAAAACTGTAGAGATTATTATGGAAATAATCCTAGTTCTATCTACATTGATACCAGAGATACTAGCAATATGCATATCTTGGCCTACAGCTCTCATATCTTGGCCTAATTTTGTCTTTAGGAAGAAATAAAGGCCTATGAAAAATATAATTATGATTATAAATGTAAAAACAGGAAAACTTGTATATTTACCAAAAAATAAAGTATCTACAGCTCTTCTAATAATCTTTAGGTCAATTGTGTTTCTAAGGCCAACCCCTGATGACATTAGCATATCTGGATTGGAAAAAGGAATTATCTTTCCAGCCATTACAATAAATATTAATTGATAAACACCATTTGCAAAGAAACCTAAAATCATTGAAGTAATCATTTCCTTACCCTTTGCTCGGTTTAAAACCATACCAACTAAGTATCCTAAAATTATGGCAACAGGAGTGGAAACTATTACTGCTGTTACAACTCCCCAAATTCCGCCTAGTCCATAATTCATTATTACTATTAATCCTACTTGACCTGCCATGGCTCCTAGTACTATACCAAAATTTAATCCCATACCTGAGATAACAGGTATTATAAGAGACATTACAAGGAGTAGGTTTCTTGAAAGTCTAAGTGTTATTTCATTAAATAGAAAATTTAAAGGCAATCCTGAAATAAAGAATGCAGCTACAGAAATTACCAAAAAGACTATAGGTACTATCATATAGCGTCACCTGCCTTTCTAGTTAATGCATAGAGAATAATTCCATTACTTATTATTATTCTCATGATTTCTGCTAAAGATCCACCTGAAATCAGATTGATTACAGGAAGAGCTACTACTAATAAGCCTTGGTATAAAAAGGTTCCTATGATTACATGGATTATTTTCGCTCTTTGTAAGCTAGCGCCACCTATTAGTATGGCAGCAGCAGCAGGCATTGCCATATAGAGTGGGGCATTGTATAGCTGCAAAAAACCAAAGGATTGGCTATATACTATAATACCAATTGCCGCAAGTACTGTTGACATCATCATACCTTTAATTCTTTGTCTATTTACATTGATTCCGTTTGAAAGAGCAAATGCTTCAGAACTACCTGCTACCTTCATGGCAGTACCACCTTTAGTTCTAAAAAACACCCATACTATAAATGCAAGTAAGGCAAATAATAATATTAAACCTATGGGAATAACACTCATCCAATTAGGAATCCAATCCCAATTTCCAAATGGGAGTGACCGTGGAAAATCATCTAAAAGTTTAACAATGGTGCCATCACTTAGGGTTCTAGTAAAGAAACCTTCAAGAGCAAGTGTAACCCTAAGGCCTTTTCCACTCATAGGCCAAATCAGTGCCCTATGGGTAAAAGGTGCTATTAACCAAAATATACACATAAATGATACGATGGAAAAGCCTACATAGGTACCAACTGTCATTTCCTGTCCTTTTACACGATTTAGCATAAGCCCATAGAAATATCCGGCTATGGCTGCTAATGGGATTGCAACTAATAAAGCTACACCAAAGGCAGCCCACCCAGTAAGTCTCATTTCTATAGAAATTAAGGCTCCAATTAGGCCAAAGATTATTCCCATTGGCAAGTTGAAGTTAACTCCAATACCTGATTGTATTGAGGGTACCATTGCAAGAACTAATATGGCATTCATACCAAATCTTGTTAACATACCTCCCCATACTTGTTGTGATGATATACCAAGCACAGCTGCAGCGATAAGAAGAATTATTAAGAATGTTGATATTATAAGTCGAGGAAATCCTATTTTTTTATATATTGTCTTTATATCCATTATTACACCACCTCATCTATATCTTCTCCAGCCATTGCCAGACCAAATTTTTCATCAGAGTCATTAGGCGAAAGTATAGCATGGATTTTACCTTCTGAAATAATTACAATTCTATCTGCCACTTGGCGTAGTTCAGCTAATTCACTGGATGTAATTATTATAGTAGTATTTTCTTCCTTGTTTAGATTTACAAGAGTATCTAATACTAGGTTTTTTGCACCTATATCTATGCCCCGAGTAGGTTCAGACACCATAAGTAGTTCTGGTTCTAGGGTTAGAGCCCTTGCAATACATACCTTCTGTTGATTTCCACCAGACAAGTATCTAGTATCTTGACTTGGACCGGTACATCTAATATCTAAATCCTTAATCATTTGTTCGCCATGGGATTTCATTTCCTTTTTATTTACCATTTTAAAAGGTCCAATTTTATTAATGAACTTTTCCTTAATCTCAAGGCTTGTAAAGGCAATATTTAAATCTATTGGATCATCTAAAAGTAGACCTACTCCTCTTCTATCCTCAGATAAAAATGCTATTTTTTCTTTTAACATTCCCCTTGGATTATTGAGGGGCATTTCTTTTCCATCTTTAAGTAGTTTCCCTTTAGTAGGATATAAGCCCATTATTCCATTGGATAAACCTATTTTACCTTGTCCAGCTAGTCCACCTATACCTAGTATTTCACCCTTTTTAATATCTAAGTTTATACCTCTTATTCTTTCTCCAGGCATATTTACGACAAAATCTTCCAATTTAATAAAAGTTTCTTGTTCTTCATCAATTTCTTTTGCTTGTGCTACAGAAACAGATACATTACGGCCTACCATCAATCTTGCCATTTCAATAATATTAATATCCTTAGTAGCTACTGATTTCACTAATCCGCCATCACGTAGGATTGTAAGTGAATCTGTTACATTTTTTATTTCATTTAATCTATGGGTTATAAAAAGCATGGCAATTCCCATATCGGTTAAATTTTTTATTACTTCTAGGAATTTTTCTGCCTCTGATTCTGTAAGTACAGCTGTAGGTTCATCTAATATTAAGAGTTTTAAATTTGATTTATCTATTTCTCTGGCTATTTCAATAAACTGCATGTAGCCAACAGGTAGGCCAGATACAGGTAGGAATTCATCTATGTCCATATGAAGTTTTTTAAGTGCCGCCTTGGAATCTTCACGCATTTTATTTGTATCTAATTTTTCAAGTTTTGGTCCTAAAATCTTGCTAAGTATTGTAGGTTTTGTATTTTCTCTGTTAAGTTTTATGTTTTCTGTAATTGTAAAACCTGGTATAAGCATAAATTCTTGATGAACCATACCAATTCCCATGTCCATGGCTTCCATAGGAGTTTTTGGTGCAAACACTTGACCATCTAGGATCATTTCACCTTGGAAGCCTCCAGTTGAATGTATAACTGGCATTCCAAATAATATATTCATTAGGGTGGATTTACCGGCCCCATTTTCCCCTACTAAGCCGTGGATTTCTCCTTTTTTGATATTTATTGAAATATCTTTAAGTACTTGATTTTCACCATAAAACTTTGAAATGTTTTTAACTTGGAGTATAGTCATATTTACCTCCTTTATATAAAATAGAAGAGAGTCGATTGTCGACTCCTCCTATTTTTATTATATTTTGTTTTATAATCAAATTAGAATATTTGTGATCCTAATACAAACAGTAGGAAGTTATCATATTCTATTTCTTCTCCATCTTCATTAATTTCTTTGTATTTTTCAAGTTTAACTTCATTTTCTGTATCATCTGTAGCATCTTTTAAATATTTTAACATTGCGTCAAAGTCTAGTCTTTCAATATCCCCTTCAATAAAGGCTTTAGAATACTCTACTCCTGCATATATCATAGCTACGTTTGCTGGCTTAGACCATGTACCAAATCTGCCAGTTCCATCTTTTTCAGCTATCTTGGCTGATATTTGTTCAGATAAATAATCTAAGTCTCCAGATTTATCCTCAGGTATTTCAATTCCTAAAGCACTTGGATAAGCGTGATATGGTGATGGACAACATTGTTCAGGGAAAATTCCTCCATGTTCAAGTGTCATCTTAATTAATGGTTCCATCATAGAACAGTTTGTAGAAAAGAATGCTGTATCCTTACCATATGTTTCAATTTGAATAGGAGCATTTTCTAGGATAAATTGTTGAGTACCTGGTGTACCAGCATCCCCAGTTGGGTCTGGTGCATCTACTTCAACAAAGTCAATCTCTAATCTTTCTGCATTTTCTTTTAAAACATCTCTTCTAGCTGATAATAGTTCGTAGGACATATGTCTAGGGAATGAATAATGTATAAATGTTTCAGCTCCCATTTTTTTAGCTGTTTCCATAATGTCTACCCCACGTTGAAGTTGGTTTAACTCAAGAGCAATATCTGCACGGGCAGCTATTACGTCTGGGTCTTCATGTGGAACACCAAGTACAAATAGGATATCTTCTCTAGTTTCTCTTACCTTGTCTATAGCAGCTGCTGCCCCTGGTACTGCTTGAACAAATACTATTGCTTTCATATCTGGATCAGATGCAAGACTTGCAACTTGAGATATAGTTGTCTCTACTTCTTTACCAAAGTTATCCGGATAAGTAACATGCTCAATCATATCACCATATTTTGCTATCATGTCTTGAGCTGCGTTATATTCTTCTTCCCCTTGTGATACAGTACCTGTAACTATTCCAATTTTGTAGCTACCATCGCCACCAGCATCTTTAGTTCCACATCCAACAAGAGTGGACAATACTAAGATGGTCACAAGAATTAAAGCTAATATTCTTTTCATATTTTACTCCCCCTTAGATTTTTTATATTTAACTCACAATGAGATAAATAACAATTAAAAAAACACCTATTGTATATATAGATTAATATTAGAAACAATATTACGCTTTATTACAATAGATGTCTAAACCAATTATACAGAATTGTGGGAGGATTGTCAACAATGAAAATATGGCATAATTAGCCTACTATTTAGAGTCATATAAAAAAATACAATAAATGCAAGAGAAGATTCTTAATTTAGAATCTTTTTTTTAAACAAAATTATTGTGTATAAAAGATTATTACTTTAATCACACTTAAAGTGGACAATGGGAATTATGGTTACTATCAAAGGTTGTTTTATCGACTTTGGTCCCACCACAAAGTTGACAGTCATAATATAATGTTGTAAGTATTAAAGCAAATGTACACCCTGGGGTTTGCCAACAGGTTTCTTCAGTGGTCTGTGATGTTCTATGCATTAATATATATTTGTGTTGGCATGGTCCCAGGGGCTTAGTACCTAGAATTACATCATTTGCCAATACGATAATAGATGATGTGAAAATTATAAAGACTACAATTAATAAAATAATCTTATTTTTATTCAAAACTTTACACCTCCATTACTTAAAATGTATTTATAAATAGATCGTTACCATGTTCAATATAGTATATATGTAAATTAAGCAAAACATGATAAGTTATTTCATTAAATCTACCTATTATCTTTTCTAAATATTTGCTATTATAATGGTAAGAATATTACTAGGAGGAGAAATATGTTAAAATTCAAAGATTATAAATACGAAAGGCCAGATTTACCCAAGATTACAGATGAGTTTAGTAAGTTACTTGAAGATTTTACGGAAGCAAAATCTTTTGAAGTACAAAACAAGGTCATAAAGGAGATAAACAAAATAAGGAACAATGTGGAGACAATGGTTGTCTTGGTAAATATAAGGCATTCTATTGATACAGAAGATGAATTTTATGCAAAGGAAAATGACTTTATTGATGAAAATGTTCCTAAGTTTGAAAATCTGATTTCCATGTATTATAAGGAACTAATTAACTCTAATTTTAGGGAAGAATTAGAGAAAACCTGGGGAAGACAGGTATTTACCTTGGCAGAACTTAAACTACAAACATTTTCAGAGGAGATTATACCTGATTTAATTAAGGAAAATAAGCTGGTAACAGAATATGATAAATTAATAGCAGGTGCCAAATTGCCCTTCAATGGGGAAATTAAAAACCTAAGTGAAATGAAACCCTTCTTAGAATCAGAAGATAGGCAAGTTAGAAAAGATGCAGAAAGAGTATTATGGGGATTTTTTGAAGAAAATGAAATTGAATTAGATAGGATTTATGATGAATTAGTTAAGCTAAGAGATAAGATGGCCAAACAATTAGGATTTACTGATTATGTAGAAATGGGATATAAGAGGTTAGGAAGATCTGATTACGATGCTAATATGGTTGCTAATTATAGAAAACAAGTATACGAAGATTTAGTCCCCCTTGTTGCAGAGTTAAAAGATAGGCAAAGAAAGAGGCTAGGCCTTAGTGAGTTTAAATCCTATGATGAACCTTTAGAATATTTAACTGGAAATGCCAAACCAAAGGGAAATCCAGATTGGATAATAGACAATGGAAAGACCATGTATGAGGAACTTTCTCCAGAGACAGGTGAATTTTTTAATTTTATGCTGGATAGAGATTTACTGGATTTAGAAAGTAAAAAGGGTAAAATGGCTGGTGGTTACTGTACTATCCTAGCAGATTATAATTCTCCTTTTATATTCTCAAACTTTAATGGAACTTCTGGGGACATAGATGTATTGACCCATGAGGCAGGTCACGCTTTTCAATCATATATGAGTATGGGTCACCAATTACCAGAATATAAATTTCCCACATTAGAAGCTTGTGAAATACATTCAATGAGTATGGAATTTATAACTTGGCCCTGGATGGAACTGTTTTTTGAAGATGAAGTAGAAAAATATAAGTACAGCCACTTATCTGGTGCTATAAATTTTATACCTTATGGGGTAATTGTAGACGAATTTCAACACTTCGTTTATAGCAACCCAGATGCAAGTCCAATCGAGAGAAAGGATAAATGGAGGACAATAGAGAAAAAGTATTTACCCTTTAGGGATTATAGCCACAATGAATTTCTAGAAAGTGGAACATATTGGTATAAGCAAGGTCATATATTTTCCAGTCCTTTCTATTATATAGATTATACCTTAGCTCAAATATGTGCTTTCCAATTTTGGATTAAGATTAGAAATAATAAGGATGTGGCTTGGGAGGATTACCTAAGGCTTTGCAAGGCCGGGGGGAGTAAATCCTTCTTAGAATTAGTTAATTTGGCAAATTTAAAAAACCCATTTAAAACAGGAACAATAAAAGAAGTTGTTAAACCTTTAAAAGAATGGCTAGACAGCATAGACGATAGTGAGTTTTAATGAAAAGAAATTGACCTTTAATGAAAGATTTAGGGGTCAATTTCTTTTTTTCACTAAATTGTAGGGTGGTTTCATTGGATCATTATCATATTATATATATAACTAAAGATTAAGAGGGGACTAGTCGATATATAAGGTAAGAAATATATCGGGGGAGGAAAGAACATGTCAATTAATGGGGTCGGTAGTAATGTTGTAACTAATACAGACGTTAATATGGGAGTATCGCAAGTGGGGAGACCTAAAAGTACACCTGAGGTGACTGGAAAAAAACCTATGCCTAAGGCAAAGCCAGACATAGTCTATCCAGAAGATAGACGTATATCCCAGGAAGAAGCGATAGATGCAATTCAAAGGGCAAATAAGGAATTTATAGCTTATGACAGAAGGTTTGAGTTTTCCATTCATGAAAAGACAAAGCAAATAATGGTAAAGGTTATTGACGCAACTAATGATGAGGTTATAAGAGAGCTTCCCCCAGAAAAGATATTAGATATGGTGGCAGCAATGTGGGAAGTTGCGGGTATTTTGGTAGACAGAAAAATATAAGTAAAATATACAAGGGGTGGTTTTATGCAGAACATGAGAATATCAGGACTTGCTTCTGGCATGGATACAGATGCAATGGTTCAAAGTATGATGAGAATAGAAAGAATGAAAGTAGATAGGGTAGAGCAAAATAAGCAAGTGGCAATTTGGAGACGAGAATCCTATAACAATATGAACAAACTATTTGCAAACTTTATATTAAATAGCAGGAAAGATATGGGGCTAACTAATACTAGTAGTACAGGTTCAATATCAAATAGTAATTATACTAGGCTTGATTATATAAGACAGGCAACTTCTTCAGATGAAAGCAAAGCTACAGTTTCTTCTACAAATAAGGCTATTAACGGAAGTTATACTATTGATGTGAAGGAAATGGCTAAAGGTGCTAGTTTTACAAGTAAAGATATTGGAGAGACACCAGAGGTTCTTAAGGGTAGAGGTGGAATGGCTTTTACTTTGAGCAACGGAGATACCACAGTGGATATTCAGGTTGGCAAAGAAGGAGAAGACTTATCACTTAGTGATGTAGCCACAGCTATAAATGCTAAAAGAGATGAAACAGGGATTACCGCCTTTACTAATAATGGAAGGTTATTTCTACAGACTACAGATACTGGGCAGGGGCAAAGTATTAGCCTAGGTGATAAAATTAGTGCTGGAAACTTCTTAAAAGCATTAGGATATGATAAAGTCCAAGCTAATATGGATGGTGGAGAAAATGCTAAATACAATGCAGGCAACCAAGCAGAAATCGAATTCAACGGAGTAACATTAAATTATGATAATAACAACATAGAATTAAATGGATTAAACATTCAACTTAGATCAGAAGGTATAACTACTATTAATGTAGATACAAATGTTGACGGTATAATGGAAAAGATTGAAAAGCTAATAGAAGACTATAATAAATTAGTAGATGAAGCTTCTTCAGCAGTAGGGGAAAAACGCTATGCTAGTTTCCATCCCCTATCCCAAGAAGAGAAAAAGGGAATGCATGAAGATGATGTAAAACTATGGGAAGAAAAAGCCAGATCAGGAATGCTAAATAGGGATGAAACTATAAACAGGACCCTTCAAAATGTAAGAAATGAATTATATAAATCAGTAGATACTAATGGTAAGTTTAGTCACATAACAGAAATAGGTATATCAACTGAAAAGTATTCAAGAGGGTCTGCCGGAGGAAAACTTCAAATAGACAGTGACAAACTTAGAAGGGCTATACTTGAGGATCCAGAAGGTGTAATGGAATTATTGTTTACAGAAAATAAGGACCCAATAGTAAAAGAAGGATCTGGTGAGGAAGATAAGAAATATGGCAGTACACTAGGTGTATTTACTCGTGTATATGATAGTTTAATTGATGGCATGAAGTCTATTGTAGATAAATCAGGGCCAGGGGAAAATTCAGATTTATTGAGAAATGTTAGATCTAATATTTTAATAGATTTTGTAACTAAAAAGGGTAGTATATCTGAACTAGATAAAATGGTATTAGATATGGATAAGAAAATTGATAGCTTAAATATAATGCTGGCTAGAAAAGAAGAAGCTCATTATGCAAAGTTTACAGCCATGGAGAAATATATGCATCAAATGAATAGTCAAAGCAATTGGATAATGCAACAATTTATGTAAAAAGAGGGGAGATATAAGATGACATATGCAGCATTGAACAAATACAAGCAAAGTAGTATATCCACAGCGACACCAGAGGAACTAACACTTATGCTCTATGATGGTGCAATAAAATTTATGAATATAGGAAAGTATAATATTGAAAAAAAGGAATTGGAAAAGGCCCACAATTCCTTAGTTAGGGCTCAGGATATTATAGCAGAATTAAATTACTCCCTAGATATGAAATACTCTATATCAGAGGAATTAAGAGAACTGTATGATTTTGTAATGGCTAAACTAATAGATGGAAATATAAATAAGGATATAGAGGCTATTGAACAAGCATTAAGTATTACACTTGAAATGAGAGATACATGGAAGGAAGTAATTAAACAAATAAAGCAACAATTATATATGGCTAAGTAGGTGAATTAATGGAAAATAATATTGAAAAGATTATAACTTTGTCCAAGGAAAAGGAAAAATTACTAGATATAATGTTGGATTTGACTATAAAGCAGGGGCAAATAATAGAAGATGATGATTTAGATGGTTTGGCCCTAATATTAAATGAAAAAGAAAATATAATGGCCAAAGTTGATGGGATGGATATTGAATTCCTAAAACTATACGATAGTTTAAAAGTAAAAGAAGGGATAAAAACCTTTGAAGAAATAGATGTGGATAAATATAATAATATTAAAGACTTAAAGGATATAGTTAGGTCTATAAATACTACCTTAAGAAAAATCTCTAAGGTAGATAAAGAAAACACTCAAAACATGAAAATAAGTATAAATAATGTAAAACTAGATATTAAAAACGTAAAAAAAGGGAAAAGGGCATATAAAGGATATAATTATGAAAATACAGATAGCATGCTTATAGATGAAAAAAAATAGAAATCTATATTTCTATTTTTTTTATAAGTTGCTAAGAAATTATGAACATATGAAGTGTGTTATTGTCTATAACAAATAAGGTTACCCACATTATCCACAGGAATCTATTGACAACTGTGGATAACTTCTTATTGATTTTTGTATATAATTATTTAAAAATATTAATAATTATAAAATATTGATTAAGAATTTGTTAAAGATTACTCTTTTAGGGTATTATATAATATATATAGTATAAGCAAAGTTTTAAAATATAATTGCTTATATGAAAGGAGATGGGTTTATGATATTAAACTATACAGGTAAGAACATGGATATTACAGATGCACTAAGGGATGTAACTAATAAGAAGTTGAGTAAGCTTGACAAGTATTTCCAAAAGGATATTGAGGGAAATGTAACCTTTAGTTCAGAAAAGAATAGAAAAATAATTGAGGTAACCATAAACCTTCCAGGAACAATCATTAGGGCAGAGGAATCGACTGATGACATGTATGTATCTATTGATAAGGCTGTTGATATATTAGAGAGGCAAATAAGAAAACATAAAACTAAGTTGCAAAAAAGATATAAAAATGGGGAAACTATTAGATTTGAAAATGTAATGCCTCTTACAACAAATGAGGAAGAAGATGAAGGACCTAAAATAGTTAGAAGAAAAAGATTTATGCTAAAACCGATGGTATCAGAGGAAGCGGTTTTACAAATGGAATTACTTAGACATAACTTCTATGTTTATCTAGATGCGGAAACAGGAGATGTAAATGTAGTATATAAAAGAAATGATGGCAACTACGGATTAATAGAACCAGAATTATAAAATTAGGACATTTGCGACACGGTGACGGTTTAAGACCAGTGAAAAAGTACTAATTTCATAGTCTGTCATTCAGAGGGTAGCGAAGAATCTTATCTTTGTCATTCCGAATGTAATGAGGAATCTTATGTTTTCAAGTACTAAAAGACAGATAAGCGGATTTTTTCAGCAGTCTCGGACAGTTCTATTGTCTCATAAAACAGGTAAAAAACTAGGTGCATGCACCTAGTTTTTTTATGCAATAGCAGACAGGTAAAAAAATAAAAATTCATTTAATAAATAAAAATAAAATAGTCCTTGTGGTATTGTTGTGGTATTATAATAGGGAATTGATACTAAGCCTAATATATAGTTGAAAGACTATAACTTAAGTGATAAAATATATTGATAAGTGAATATATGAGTTTGAAAGGTGGTTTTGACGTGGGTGGTTTTTTAAGCAAATTCTTTGGAACATACAGTGACAGAGAATTGAAAAAAATAGGACATTTAGCAGATGACATAGAAGCATTAGATGGTGAAATCTCAAAATTAACAGATGATCAGCTTAAGGCAAAGACTAATGAATTTAAAGATAGACTAGGCAAAGGTGAAACATTAGAAGATTTATTGGTAGAAGCCTTTGCTCTTGTACGAGAAGTAGCCTATAGGGTTTTAGGAATGAAACACTTTAGGGTCCAGCTATTAGGTGGAATTATACTCCACCAAGGAAGAATTGCGGAAATGAAAACTGGTGAAGGTAAAACCTTAGTGGCAACTTTACCTGCTTATTTAAATGGGTTGACAGGTAAAGGTGTTCATATAGTTACAGTAAATGATTACCTGGCAAAAAGGGATAAGGAATGGATGGGTAAAATCTATGAATTCCTAGGTCTTAGTGTAGGCTGTATTGTACATGGAATTACTAATAAGGAAAGAGTAGATGCTTATAAAGCAGATATTACTTATGGTACAAACAATGAGTTTGGATTTGATTACCTAAGGGATAATATGGTTATTTACAAGGAAGAAATGGTACAAAGACCCCTATATTATTCTATTGTAGATGAGGTAGACAGTATATTAGTAGATGAGGCTAGGACACCTCTTATTATCTCAGGTAAAGGAGATAAGTCTACATCACTATATGGAATGGCGGACAGCTTTGCAAGAACCCTTACAAGTAGAAAAATTGATCCAAAGGAAGATAAGGTGGATCCCTTTAATAGAGAAATAAAAGTTGAAACTGTAGATTATTTAATAGATGAAAAAGCAAAATCTGTTTCCTTAACTGAAAAGGGTACCGCTAAAACAGAAGCTTTTTTTGGAATAGAAAACCTATCTGATATGGATAATATGGAAATAGCTCATCATGTAAATCAAGCCTTAAAAGCTAGAAGTAACATGAAAAGAGATATAGATTATGTAGTAAGAGATGGAGAAGTCATCATAGTGGATGAGTTTACAGGTAGACTTATGTATGGTAGGAGATATAGCAATGGGCTTCATCAAGCCATAGAAGCTAAGGAAAAACTAAATGTAAAAAGCGAATCAAAAACTTTAGCTACTATTACATTCCAAAACTATTTTAGAATGTACGAAAAACTTTCAGGTATGACAGGTACTGCTAAAACAGAGGAAGACGAATTTAGAGAAATATATAATATGGATGTTGTGGAGATTCCTACAAATGAACCTGTTATAAGGGAAGATTCACCAGATGCAATTTATAAAGATGAAACGGCTAAATTTAATGCAGTAGTTAAGGAAATAAAAGAAAGACATAGTACAGGTCAGCCAATATTAGTAGGAACTATTACAATTGAAAAATCTGAAGCTCTCTCAAAATTTATGAAAAGAGAAGGTATAGCACATGAAGTATTAAATGCTAAATATCATGAAAGAGAAGCAGAAATAGTAGCTCAGGCAGGTAGATTTGGAGCTGTTACAATAGCTACAAACATGGCTGGAAGAGGTACGGATATAGTTTTAGGTGGTAATCCGGACTTTTTAGCTAAATTAGACATGAAAAAGAAGGGTATTGATGATGAAATATTAGCTCTTATGGACTCCACTATTGAAGACCATGATGAAGAGGTTTTACAAGCTAAAAAGATCTATAAAGAGCTTCATGCAAAATATAAACCAATAACAGACGAAGAAAACAAGAAAGTAATAGAAGCTGGTGGTCTTCATATAATTGGTACGGAAAGACACGAATCAAGAAGGATAGATAATCAGTTAAGGGGTCGTGCTGGTAGGCAGGGGGACCCAGGTTCCTCAAGATTTTATATTGGACTTGATGATGATTTAATGAGGCTTTTTGGTGGAGAAAGAATGCAAAATCTAGTATCTACATTGCAAATGCCAGATGATGAACCTTTGGAACATAAAATATTGACTAAATCCATAGAAAATGCTCAAAAGAAAGTAGAGGGCAATAACTTTGGAATTAGAAAACATGTCCTAAAATATGATGATGTAATGAATAAACAAAGGGAAGTTATTTATGGTGAGCGAAGAAAGGTATTAGAGGGAGAAAATTTAAGAGATCACATACAGGAAATGATTAGAAACCTAGTTACATCTAGTGTTGACATATATACAATGGAAAGTAAATTTGCTGAAGAATGGAATATGGAAGGCTTAGAGAACTATGTAATGAATCTCCTAAATCTTGATAAAAGGTTTTTAATATTTGAAGATATTGAAAGTTTAACTAAGGAAGATTTAACTAAAATCATAATGGATAAGGCTGAGGAAAAATATATATCCCGTGAGGCTGATTTTGGAGAAGAAAGATTTAGAGAAATAGAAAGGGTTATTCTTCTTCAGGTAGTAGATACTAAATGGATGGATCATATAGATGCAATGGATCAATTAAGGCAAGGAATTGGTCTTAGGGCATTAGGACAACAGGATCCAGTTCGTGCATATCAAATAGAGGGTTTTGATATGTTTGATGAGATGACTAGTAGTATATGGGAAGATACTGTAAAATTCTTATATCAAGTAGAGAACCCAGATAAGGTTCAAAGAAAGAAGGTAGCTGAGCCAATTTTAGCTAGTAGGGGTGGAAGTGGCGGTGGAAGTTCAGGCGGTGATGGAAGCATAGGACAACAAACTGTAGTAAACAAAGGACCAAAAATAGGAAGAAATGATCCTTGTCCTTGTGGAAGTGGGAAGAAATATAAGAAGTGTTGTGGACGTTAAGTCCGATGAATTTATGAGAACGTTCCTACAGTTCAGGATTTGGTAATTGCCACCACACAAGAAAAAATAGAGTTGCAATACCGCTTCGCTAAGAACCTGCAACTCTTTCAATTTTTTCTTTAAGTGGGACACTTACACAAATCTCTCACAATTTCGTCTCTTATCTAAAAAATCAATCTCCTCATGAAGTTGGGGTGTAAATGTTGTAGGGGCGGTCT